>JAFLCM010000162.1 GCA_017303565.1 Planctomycetota bacterium | reverse complement strand
GGGGCGCGTGGAGCAACGAGACGCAGGTGGAGTGGATGAACCACGCCGCGCTGGTGTGCCTGAGCAAGCCGCACGTGAAGTCGGTGTGCTGGCAGTCGCTGTATGACACGGCGGACGGGCCGGAGATGCCCTCTGGCGGTCTGATCTCGGCGGACGGACGCGCGAAGCCGGCGCTGAAGCGGCTGGGCGAGATCACGCAGGGGCTGCGAGCGGGACGGGTGCCGACGGGGCGGTGACGTCGCGGGGCGTGCCGTTCACGGGCACGCCGAACCGAACCGTCCGATGAACGCGACGAGGTCGGGGGTGCTGACCACGCCGTCGGCGTTGAGGTCCGCGGGCTCGCTGCCCGGCGGTTGGAAAGTCTGGCCGAAGCGGCCAATGAGGTAGACGAGGTCCGGGGTGCCGACCTGATTGTCGCCGTTGAAGTCGCCCACGCACGCGGGGGGCGGGGCGCTGGCGAGGGCGACGGTGACGCGCTGGGGGCTTTTCGAGCCTCGGTCGGGGCCATCGCGGGCGGGCGCGGCGCTGGGGGAATCGTTCGTGTCGCCCGCACTGCCGCCCGCGCGGAGCAGCACCGTGTCGGTGTTGATGGTGACGAGGTCTTCGACGCCGTCGGTGTTCACGTCGCCTGCGAGGATGAGCGCGGGGTTGTTGGTCGCCAGCGGGGTTGGCTCGAGCGCCAGCGTCACGCCGCCGGGGCTGTTCGGGGGCGTGTTGTTGCGGAGCAGGCGGACGGAGGAACTCGACGGCGATGCGCCCTGCACGATGACCGCCAGGTCCTGGTCGCCGTCGTCGTCGAGATCGACGGGAGCGAGCCCGCGCGAGAAACCGCCCACATCGAGGTTGACGACCGGCGCGAGGTCGCCCGAGCCATCGTCGAGGTTCAGCAGCACGCCGATCGAGGGGATGGTCGCGACGGCGGGGGTCGTCACGATGGCGAGGTCGTTCAGGTCCTTGGGGTTGTCGAGGCCGCCGGGCTCGACGGTCGCGGGCGGGGCGCTGGTGGGATAGGTGTGGCGCGGCGTCCATCCCGGGCCGCCGCCGGTGGGGCGCATGAAGACGCTCACCTCGCTGGTGCCCGAGTCGGCGGTGGCCAGGTCGGTGCGGCCGTCGGCGTTCAGGTCGGCGAGCGCGAGCGAGAGCGGGTACCAGCCGGTGGTGAGCGTGTCGGCGGGGGTAAAGGAGCCCGTGCCGTTGTTGTTCAGGATCCGGGCGTTGCCTCGATCAGGGAGCTGCTGCTCGGGTGGCGGGTTGATGTCGCCGTAGTTGGTGACGGCGAGGTCGGCGACGCCGTCGCCGGTGAAGTCGGCGGCGTCGATGTCCAGGGGGCGCAGGCCGCCCGAGGAGAACGTGCCCGCGGGCGAGAAGACCGCGAGGCCGCTGTTGCTGAAGGTCTGCACGGTGTTGTCGGCGGCGCAGGCCACGGCGAGGTCGGGCGGCTGGGCGTTGCCGCGGAGCCGGGCGATGACGACTTCCTGCGGGTTGCGGCCGGTGTTGAAGGTGACCTGCGAGGAGGGCACGAAGCCGTTCCAGGCGGGGCCGCTGTTGCCGGCGTTGATCAGCACGGCGACCTGGCCGGGGTTGGCCTCGGGGTTGCCCGCATCCGGGATGGTGAGGACGAGGTCGGGGAAGGTGTCGGCGTTGAGGTCGCCCAGGTCGGCGCCGCTGGGGGCGCCGGGGGCGGAGTAGTCGTTGGGGTCGAAGGCGCCGCGGGCGCTCTGCGACTCGACGACCACATCGACGCTGGTGACGACGCGCTGCGCGCCGGTGACGTAGTCGATGCGGAAGAAGCGGCCCGTCAGGCCGGGGAAGTAGGCGACGTCGAAGCGGCCGGAGATTCCGTTCGCGGCGGTCAGCACGGTGAAGCGTGAGCCGACGGGGGGATCGAAGCCGCTGGTCAGGCGAACGCGGAGCGCGCCCGAGAGGGTGGCGGAGCCGGTGAGGTCGATGCGGTCGTACGCGCCGGGCGAGGTCCCGGCGAGGTCGGCGGCGATGGTGCCCGCGGTGGTCACGCCGTCGCGCAAGGCGGACATGGTGAGATTGCCCTGGAGCGTGAGGACGCCGACGCCGCCGGAGGTGGAGCGCGGCGAGATGGTGCCGCCGTTGTTGATGGGGATGATCGCGCCGCCGGTGAGGCCGCGGACCTCGCCGGTGCCGGTGAGCAGGCCGCCGCCGGTGACGATCAAGGACGGGCACTCGACCGCCGCGCCGGGTCCGACATCGATGGTGCCGGAGGGGCCGATGCGGATGGGGGAGGTCGCTTCGCGCCAGCGCGAACCGGCGTCGCGGAGTGTGAGCGTCGAGAGCGACTCGGCGAAGCGCGAGACGTACACATCGCCGGAGGTGGTCGTGAGCAACTGCCCGGCGTTGGTGATGCCGAAGACAACGTCGCCGGCGTAGCCAAAGAAGGCGTACTTCTGGTCGGTGGACCAGGTGGAGCCAGCGCCGGCGATGGTGGCGTTGACGGTCGCGCCGGTGAGCGTGCCGACGGTGAGAATGTCGACGCTGGGGGCACTGGCGAACAGTCCGCCCGCGGAGATGTCGAGTGTGGCGGCACCGTTGACGCCGATGCCGGCGGAGGTGTTGATCCCGCCGTACAAGATCGTCGAGCCCGCGCCGGTGACTTCGACTTTGCCGACCGAGCCGAGTTGGTCGGCGACGGAGAGGGTGCCGGCGAGCGTGGCGGTTGCACCCGAGTCGACGCGGAGACTCCCGGAGTTGCCGCGCCGCGCGATGGTGGTGGGTCCGTTGATGGAGAGTCTGGCGGAGGCGCCCGACACCCTGAGCGCGGCGACGCGGGGGACGCTGTTCGACTGCTCCGCGACGGCGAGCGCCGATGCGGAGAGTTCCGCCGGCGCTCCTTCCGCGGAGTTCACGATTTCAAGCGATGCGTTCTTCGACTCCAGGCCCCCCACCGCGATACCCGGCTCGTCGAAGGTGTTCGTGCCACCGACCAGCGTCATGGCGTTTGCGTTGAGGTCAAGCGTGACGGCGTCGGTGCGAACGCGGAGCGAAACGGCGGTCAGCGGCGCACCGGCTGACCGGAGTTGCACGTCGAGGGCCGCATCAGGGTAGTTCGCGCGGGTGTTGTCGAACTCCACGTGATCGAAGGGGGTGGGAGCCACGCCGCAGACCCATCGGGCGTTGTCGTGGAGTGCGCCGGACGTCGAGTCCGCCCAAAGCACCGAGTTCCTGCCCCACTGGGCGAGATAGGGCGACGGGGTTCCGTCGGCGGTCACGAAGTACCCGCCCACGCAGAGGCGAGAGGGCGCCGCGCCGGCGCCGTCGGGATCGAAGACGGCGACGGCGTTGACCTGGTTGCTCATGCCGACCCCGAACGACTGCCAGGAGGATCCGTCCCACTTGGCGAGATGCCCCATGGGCCGGCCCTCAGCGTGGGTGAACGACCCACCGGCGATCAGGAGCGGCGTCTGTGCGCCGGACCCGTCCGGATCGAACGAGCCGAGGCCCCCAACATTGAATAGGTTCATCCCGCCCCCGACGGGTTGCCACGCCGTGCCGTCCCAGGAGGCCACGCGCAGGGCCGCGGCCCCGCCGGCGTTCGTGAAGCCCCCGGCCGCGATGAGTTTTGAGAGCCCGGGCCCGCTCTGATCGGCGTCGAAGGGCAGCAACGCGAGAACGATGTTGTTGGTGCCGGAACCCAGAGGTTGCCAGGCGCCGTTCACCCACTGCGCGACGCCCTGAGCGTTGGAACCACCCGCGACGGTGAAGTTGCCTCCCGCGACCAGCCGCTCGGGTTCCGCCCCAGACCCGTCGGGGTCGAAGACCGTCAGCGCGTACACGGCGGAGTTCATCCCGGCGCCGAACGCGAGCCACGACGAGCCGTCCCATCGGGCGATGTTGCCGGCGGAGACGCCTCCGGCGGTGGAAAATGAGCCGCCCGCCACGAGGCTTGCGGAGAGCGGGCCGGGGCCGTCGGGGTCCCACGGGATCATCGCGCGAACGAATGTGGTGCCGGGGCTCCCGGGAATCCCGGTTCCGAGAGACTGCCACGCGGCGCCGTCCCAGCGCGCGATGCGATTGATGGTGATGCCGCTCGCGGCTGTGAAGGCGCCGCCGACGAACAGTTGCGGGAGCGCCGGGCCGGCGGCTCCGTCCGGATCGACCGACGCCGCGGCGCTGACCTGACCGTCCAGCCCGCCGCCGAGGGCCTTCCATTCGAGGCCGTCCCACGAGGCGACACGGTTGGCGGTCGGGACGGTCGCGGTGGTGAAATCACCTCCGGCGATCAGGAGTGGTGGAAGCGGCCCGGTGTCGGCGTCGGGGTCGTGCGATGTCATGCACCAGATCGGGCCGTTCAGCCCGCTGCCGAGCAGCCGCCAGAAGCCGTCGGTCCACGAGACGATGTTGCCGACGCCCAATCCTCCGGCCGCATCGAAGTCGCCGCCGATGATGAGGGACTCGGGCAGAGGGCCGAGCGTTGTGTCAGGGTCGAAGGGCGTGAGGCTGCGCACGGTGGCGGAAGCGCCGGGCCCCATCGCGTTCCATGAGGAGCCGTTCCAACTCGCGAGGCGTGACGCCGCGACCTGACCCGAGTTGGCGAAATCGCCGCCGGCGAAGAGGCGGTACGCCTCGGGAGCGGCGCTCGGGTCGCGCTGAACGCTCAGGGCACGCACGGGAGCGTCGAAACCGGACCCGATGGGCAACCACGCGGACCCGGTCCATCCCGCGACGCGCGCGAACGGCGCCGAGCCGATGGTGCTGAAGTCGCCGCCGGCGACGAGGATTGGAGGCGCGGGGCCGGGGCCGCCGTCGACGTCGAAACTCGCGAGCGCTCGAACCGGCGCGTCGGCGCTGCCGGCCAGCGGCTGCCAGAGCAGCCCGTTCCAAGCGGCGATGTTGGGCCCGACGGTTGGTGAACCGGGGAGGTTGAACTCCCCGCCCGCGATCAGCTGCGGTAACTCGGGGCCGGAGTCGCCGTCGCGATCAAAGGTGGCGAGGGCGTAGACCCCGTTGCCCGCAAGGCCCGCCCCGAGCGGCTGCCAAACAAGCCCGTCGAATCGCGCGATGTTGGTCACGGCGACACCGCCGGCGCTGGTGAACTTCCCGGCGGCGATCAACTGTTCGCGCGCGGGTCCGAGTCCGTCGGGGTCCCAGGCGGCGAGCGCGCTGACGACCGGGCGAAGGCCCCCGCTCATCCCGGTTCCCATGGGGGACCAAGCCGAGCCGTCCCATCTTGCGACGCAGTTGCCGATCGCGCCGCCCACGGTGTTGAACGAGCCGCCCGCGACGAGGGCGCGGGCCGACGGGCCGGGGCCGTCGGGGTCCCACGAAGTCAGCGACTCAACGATCGTTCGGACGCCGTTGCCCGCGGCGCGCCAGGAGCGCCCGTCCCAACGGGCGAGGCCGTTCACGATCGCGGAACCCGCGACGGTGAAAGAGCCGCCGACGAGCACCTCCGGGCTTTCCGGACCGGGCCCGTCGGCGTCGAAGGCGAGCGACACCCGCACGCTGCCGGCGACTCCGGGAACGGACGGGCCGCGCAGCCATTCAGGCCCGCACGACTGTCTGGCGTGCGCTGGGCCGGCCGTGAGGCCCAGGGCCCCCGCGAGGGCGAGGCCGAGCGTAGCGGCGGTGCGGGTCAGATTTGCGGGTGCGCCGGAAATGACGGTCTCCCTTGACGTGTCGGCACCGGCATCGCCGGGGCGAACTCTTCAAGAGAGAGTATCGGCCGCAGTCGGTGCGCCGAAGGGCGAACGTGAGGATTCCGTGAGTTCTTCGATTTGGGGTCGCTTTCGGAGCGGGCGACCGGATCAGCGCCGATTCGCGTTCAAGCAGTCGTCGGGAGGCGGTCCGCGCACACCGGGCAGGGGACACGGGCATCCACAGACGGACGCCCAGGCATGGCGGTACTGACCCGAGGACGGGCCAGGGGCACGCGCGCACCGGTCAGTCGCACGCGCTCACCGGGGAGTCGGGGCAGGCGGCGGTTCGGATGCCTTCGGCGGATACGCCACCGGGTACTCGGGCCTCGGGCGGTACATCATCTTCATCCACTCGATCGCCTGCT
>JAFLCM010000161.1 GCA_017303565.1 Planctomycetota bacterium | reverse complement strand
CCCGACGACGGCAAGCTGCTGTGGAAGGTGAAGTACGGGCGCGGCGGCTTCGCCGGCGGTGTGCACTGGGGCATGGCCGCGAGCGCGACGACGCTGTACGCGCCCAACGCGGATACGACCTTCCTCGGCACGGAGCAGGGCGAACCGAAGCCCGGGCTGTTCGCGCTGGAACCGACGACCGGCGCGATCAAGTGGTTCGCGCCGGCGCCCGATGTGTGCAAGCCCGAGCACAAGCCTGCGTGCGATCCCGGCTTCTCCCCGCCCGCGACCGCGATCGACGGCGGCCTGGCTGTCTTCTCGGCCCCCAAAGCCGGTCCTTCGTTCGTTTTCTATCTCGAAGGCGGGACCTCAGACTCGGGAGCCCCCGGCGCCGGCATCGCCGTCAATCGCTTGTACGCCGCCGAAGTCGATTTCAACGGTGAGTCCATCAGCGTTGAGTCGCCGTTCTCGCTCGTCGCGGACTTCGACCTCAACGAGCTACCTAACAACACCGCGGGCCCCGTGCTTTCCGGCCTTGCTGCGATGAACGATGGGCTGTATGTCTCCCAGCGCCGCTTCAACGGCGGCCCCAGTTCGCAAGGCGACGCCAACACCGCCATCTACCAGCTCAACTTTGATCGCGGAGGCGGCGGCAGCGGTGGCCCCGGCCTCTTCAACGTCCTCGAACTTCCCAACGCCGACATCCACACCATCGCCGGCGACACGTCACGCGGAAGCCTCTTCGCCGTCGGACTCGTTACCCCCGAAAACCCGCGCGGCGGCTACGACAACCTCGCCGTCTTCGAAATCGACCCCCGCGCCGACAGCCCGTACATCAAGAACACCCAGTGGGGCGCCGCCGGGGACTTCGACGTCAGCGCCGCCACCAACGTGGACGCGGACTTCAACTCCGCCACGCAGTCCCAGATCGCCAAGATCGGTGGCGCCGCGATGACCAACGCCGGTCTCGTCATCAGCGCCTTCGCCTCGACCGACCAGTTCAACGGCCGCGGACAGAACGGCTTCTTCATCACGGCCAATCCCAACCACACCACCCCGCCCGGCCTCCGCGGCTCGACCGCCACATCCGCCCTCAACGCGCTCAACGGCGGCGGCGGCATCGCCACCGCGGGCATGTCCGGCATCGGCGCTCAGACAATCTCGCCTCCGCCCTTCACCCTTGACAACGGCCCCGGTGGACGCGACTACTCGATGGGCTTCAACTTCGCACGCGTCTCTTACAGCAGCGAGGCCCTCGCCAGCGGCGTCATCCAGCAGATCTTCCGCCAGCGGTTCATCGAGACGGCCCAGGACCCCGTCTTCTGCTCCATTGACCCCGTCATCGGGCAGATCCCCAGCGCCCTTGCAAACAACACCAACAAGACCGAGGGCATCGCCCGCACCACCTACGACCTCCGCCACCCGCTGAGCGAGCAGCACCCGTGCCAGACTCCGACCTCGCGCGCTCGCTGAAGCGCCCGTGCCCATGCGGCGAGCGCCGAGCGCAGGCTCGCTCGCACTCACGCTCGATGGCCGTTGAAACCTTTTCACGCGGACGCCCCGTCCGTCAATCGCGCCCACCCGCTCCGCTTGACTTCCCCGCCCAGCCCGCTATCCTCCGCCCGACAATCGACTGCGGGGTAGAGCAGCCTGGTAGCTCGTCGGGCTCATAACCCGGAGGTCGCAGGTTCAAATCCTGCCCCCGCTATTGCCCGGGTCGTCCAGAAACTGGGCGACCCACCCGTTAGAAGTGAACGCCCCGACCGTAAGGCCGGGGCGTTTGCGTTTCCGGGCCGCGTTTTGCCGAGTCTCTCGACGTGCCCCACCGACGGAAGTCTCACCGACTTGCGCGGTGAGACTCACGGGGCGCGGCATCTGGCCTGTGAGGACGCTTCCAAACCCAAAAAGTCTCAGAGTCTCTGCGTCTCACCCGGCTCGCCGTTATAGCCGTGACTCGACATCTCGTGGGTCGGCAACACGTGGCGGGCCCAGCAGGGGCGACGGCGATTTCGAACGCAAACTCGATCCGTGTGATGCCAACGCATCGACGCGCTTCGCGTGAGCGCTGCAGCGAAGGTGGTGGCGATCCCAACGCGCAACTCGAATCAGATCGATCCCTCGCATGCCCAGTGCGGACAGCCCGCCTCCGCGTGGCGTATGTAGCCGGGGAGAAGACATGCCTTGCCTTCTCGCCCCCACGCCACCTCAATCGTCCGACGACGAGCCGGGAGCACCGCCGATGGTTGCCAATGACGATGACGCCAATCTTTCCGCCGACCAGCGCCGCCGCGAGGTGATCGCCTTACTGGCGACGGGCGCGATGCGCTGGCACCGGCGTGCCAAGGCGACGGGCCTTGTTGTTGGCGCGGTAGCAGCGACCCCCGACGCCCCGAAGTCGGAGCATCAAGAAGAAGCGGACATCGAACTTGAACTGGGCGAGGGAGCCGGCCTCAGTGTGTCTGACCGTACCGCGCGTTAGCGGTGCGGGCATCTGGAGACCTGCCCATGACGACAACCGTTTCGAAGGACCTCGCGGCGCTGGAAAAGATGACGATCGGCGAACTGCACGATCGCTACGCCGAGCTCTTCGGCGAGCGGATTCAGAGCCGCCATCGCGTTTACCTCCTCCGCCGCATCGCGTGGCGCATCCAGGCCAACGCCGAAGGCGGCCTGTCCGAACGCGCCCGTGTCCGAGCGGCCCAACTCGCCAACCCGACCGACGTGCGGCGTACGCCGCCCAAGTGGGCCACGCTCGGGGAGACCCCCAAGGACGCCAAGAAGGTCGCCCTCGCCGCCACCGCGGACCCACGGCTACCACCCGCGGGAACGGCGATCGTCCGGGACTACCGGGGCCGGACGGTGCGGGTCGTGGTGCTGGCGGACGGGTTCGAGTTCGAGGGTGAGCGCTACCGCTCCCTGTCGGCGATCGCCAAAGCGGTCACCGGATCGCACGTCAACGGATTCCGGTTCTTCAACCTGGAGGGCCGTCGATGAGCAGAGGCACCGAGAACGGAAAGCACGCGGCACCCCCGCCGCCGCAATGTCGCTGCGCGATCTACACCCGAAAGTCGAGCGAGGAGGGGCTCAAGCAGGAGTTTAACTCCCTGGACGCGCAGCGGGAAGCGGCGGAGGCGTACATCGCCAGCCAGCGGAACGAGGGATGGTCGGCGCTTGCCGATCGATACGACGACGGTGGATTCTCCGGCGGCAACGTCGATCGCCCCGGTCTCAAGAGCCTGATGGCCGACATCGAGGCGGGCAAGATCGACTGCGTGGTGGTCTACAAGGTGGACCGTCTGTCCCGGTCGCTGATGGACTTCGCGCGACTCATGGAGGTCTTCGATCGCCACAAGGTCTCGTTCGTCTCGGTTACCCAGCACTTCAACACGACCCACTCGATGGGCCGGCTCACGCTCAACATCCTCCTGTCGTTCGCCCAGTTCGAGCGTGAGATCATCGGCGAGCGCATCCGGGACAAGATCGCGGCCGCGAAGAAGCGGGGCAAATGGGGAGGTGGTCCGCCGCCGTTCGGGTACGACGTTGATCGCTCCAACGGGAGCCCTCGCCTCGTGGTCAATCCGGCAGAGGCGTCGCGCGTGCGCCACATCTTTGAGCGGTACCTCGAACTCGGGTCGTTGCTGTCGGTCGGTGAGGATCTCTGCAAACGCGGCTGGAAGACCAAATCCTGGCGAACGAAGGCTGGGGTGGTACGCGGCGGCGTGGAATGGGACCGGCACTCGGTGTACTGCACGCTGACGAACCCGATCTACATGGGCAAGGTGGCCCACAAGGGCGAAACGTACCAGGGCCAGCACGAGGCCATAGTCGAGGAGGAGACTTTCCGACGTGCGCACGTGCTGATGCAGAGGAACTCACGGACGCGCGGCAATGAACTGCGGAACCAGTTCGGGGCGCTCCTGCGCAAGCTGCTGTACTGCAAGGGGTGCGGCAGCGCGATGGTTCACACGTTCACCCGGCGTGGGAACAAGGCGTATCGGTACTACGTCTGCTGCAACGCCATCAAGAAGGGCCGCGCTCGTTGCCAGACTGGTTCACTGCCCGCCCTTGAGATCGAGAAGGCGGTCGTCGAGCAGATCCGGTGCGTCGGCCAGGACCAGAGCGTTCTGGAGGAGACGCTTTCGGCATCGCGGGCGCAAACAGACGCGGCCATCGAGCAGTTGGACGCCGAACTGCGCATCGTCAACCGTGGTCTGGGACGCAATCACGCCGAGATCCGCCGCCTGGCAACCACCGAGCCAGCGTCCTCCGCGTCCGCGGGCCGCATCACCGACCTCAACGACCAGATCCGTGAGGCGGAGCGGCGGGCCAGCGAGATTGGGGCCGCCGTCGAACGGCACCGAGCGGAAATGCTCTCAGCCGAAGACCTCCACGCGGCGTTTGCCGACTTCGACAACGTCTGGACCGCGCTCGCGCCCCGAGAACAGGTCCGGATGCTCCAGTTGCTGATCAACAAGGTGGTATTCGACGCCCTCGACAGCAGCATCGAGGTGTCGTTCTACCCGTCGGGCGTGAAGGCGCTGGCGGGCGGGGCAGCAGAAGGACCGGAGGCACAGGCATGATCACCGTCAAGACGAAGGTCTTCTTCAACCGCGCCGCACACGGGCGCAAGACGATCGACACGAAGCCCGCCGCGCGCGTGGCCGTGGACCCCGGCCGCATGCCGCGGATCTCCCGCCTGATGGCGCTGGCCATCCACTTCGACGAGATGATCCGCGCCGGCAAGGTCGCCAATATCTCCGAGATCGCCCGGCTGACGCACGTCACCCAGCCTCGGATCACCCAGTTGATGAACCTCTGCCACCTCGCGCCGGATATTCAGGAGGAGATTCTGTTCCTGCCGCTAGTAATGAGTGGGCGCGATCCCGTCCACGAGCACATGCTGCGCGACGTGGCCTGCGTGATGGACTGGATCGAGCAGCGGCGGCGATGGGGATCGCTGCCGCGCCGCTGACAACTACTTCTTCTTGTTGTCGTAGCGACCCGTGTCACCGTTCCCCTTCTTGGGCATGATCTCGACCGACGACCCACGGGGGTTGGCCTTCGCCTGCTCGACGGACTTCAGGCGGCCCGTCTCATTGTCCCGACCGATCTTGAATCCCTTGGACTTCGACATAGCGGCTACTCCATTTTGACGCGGGCTTTCGGATCTACCCTGATCCGCTGGCTTTGACCCGCTGGTTATGATACCCTGTCCACGTTCACTGAACATGGACGGAGTACAAAATGGCCAAGCGGACCGCGAAGAAGCCGAAGGATGAAGCCCCGCAGAACGGGACGGCACAGCTCATGAAGGAGCTGTGGCAGGCCGCCGTCAACCTGCGCGGCTCGATTGAGCCCGCGGACTACAAGCGGTACGTGTTGCCCATCATCTTTCTTCGGTTCCTCTCACTCCGCTATGAGCGCCGCCGCGAGGAACTCGAGGGGTTGCTCGCGGACCCGAAGAGCGATTACTTCACCAAGGACGCGAAGGCCCGCGCCCGCATCCTGGCCGACGCGGACGAGTATCGCGCCGCGGGTGCTTTTATCGTCCCCGAGAAGTCCCGCTGGTCGTACATCCTCCAGCACGCCCAGGCTGACACGATCAAGAGCATCCTCGACGACGCCCTCGAACTTCTGGAGAAGACCTACCCCGACAAACTCCGCGGCCTGCTGCCCCGCATCTATGCGGGCTCGAACCTTGACCGCGAGGGCGTCACCGGGCTCATCAATCTGTTCTCGAAGGACATCTTCAAGCAGGACCACGGCGGCGAAGACCTGGTCGGCCGCGTCTACGAGTACTTCATCGGCGAGTTCGCCAACAGCGAGGGCAAGCGCGGCGGCGAGTACTTCACGCCCGTCTCCATCGTCCGCACGCTCGTCGCCATGCTCGAGCCCGAGGGCGGCGTCGTATACGACCCCTGCTGTGGCGCTGGCGGCATGTTCGTGCAGTCGGACGTGTTCACGAAGCACTCGGGCCGCCTGTCGTTCATCGGCCAGGAAAGCAAGGACTTCACGTACCGGCTGTGCCGGATGAACCTCTTCATCCACGGCATCGACGGCAACATCCAACTCGGC
>JAFLCM010000160.1 GCA_017303565.1 Planctomycetota bacterium | reverse complement strand
GGCGGGGCCATCCTCGGCGTCGCCGGCGACGTGGACGCCGCGGCCCTGGCGAAACGCCTGAACGAATTGCTCACGGGCTGGGCCGGCGCGTCCAGCCCCGTGACGTGGACCGGAGAGGGCGAACGCGGCGCCGTCCACGAGAAGGACGACACCAACCAGGTCCACATTGCCCTTTGCCACGATGCGCCCAGCGAGAAGGAGCCGTCGTGCTGGCTCGAACGCGCCGCGACGGCGGTGCTGTCGGGCGGCATGTCGGGGCGGCTGTTCACCGAGGTCCGCGAGAAGCGGGGGCTGTGCTACAGCGTCTACGCCTCCTACGCCGCGGATGCTAGGTACGGGCGCACCGTCGCGTACTCGGGCACCACGCCCGAGCGGGCCCAGGAGACGCTCAACGTGCTTCTGGGTGAACTGCGCCGGGTGCGCACCGAGGCCGGCGCGATCGAGGACGCGGAACTCAAGCGTGCCCTCGTCGGGCTCAAGAGCAAGCTGGTGATGAGCGGCGAATCCTCGGGCGCGCGGGCCGCGGCGCTCGTCCGCGATTACCACAAGATCGGTCGGGCCCGGTCGCTCGACGAGGTGGCGGCGGAGTTCGATCGCGTCACCTTGGATGCCGTCAACAGGCACCTTCGGTCCACCCCGATGGGTCGCCTGACCGTCGCCACCATCGGCCCGGCGGAACTCTCTGTTCCGGCGTGAGCGCCGGGCGTTGAATCAGCGAGAAGCGCTCAGCCCCGCACCGCGTCGGGATGATGCCGGATCATCGGCTCGCCGCGTTCGGCCCAGTCGACGCCCACCACATCGATGCGGATGGGCATGCCGCGGTACCGGCGACTACGAGACAGCGAAGCACGGAGCTGGAGCAGCTTGTCGCGCTTGTGCGCGTGCACGCTCGCCTCGGGCGGCGGCGCGGGTCGAGTTTCGCTCGACGGCGCCACAGCCTTCGTCTTCACCTCCACGATCACCAGCGTCCGACCGTCGGGCGCGAGCATGAGCAGGTCCACCTCGCCCGGCCGGAGTCTCAGATTCCGGCGCAGCAGGCGGTAGCCGTGCATCTTGAGGTGCGCCGCGGCGGCCCGCTCACCGCGGCGTCCCAGCGTGGCTTCTTTCGCGTCGCCCCACCAGAGCCACGAGAGCCACGCCCGCAGGCGCGGGTTCACCGCTGGCCCGCCGCGGGGGGAACACTGGCAGGCGGCGTCGAAACCCGCGACTCGCCCCAGTACCGCTGGTCCGCGAACTCGGTGATCTTCAGCGCCATCTCGTCGAGCGTGGTGGCGCTGGAGCGGCGGAGGAGCTTGTCGAAGTACCGCGACTCTTCCTCGCGGTACCGCTCGTTCTTCAGTTTTCGCTCGATGGCCAGCTGGGCCTCGTAGAACGGGACCGTCCGCGGCGGGCTCACCGAGTCGAGGAGCACCCACCACGCCGACCCGCCCGCGTTCACCCGCTGCGTCCGCGACCCCGGCGTGAGGGCGCGGGCCGCCTCGTTCAGCGCCGCCGGGCCGAAGAAGTCGCTCTCGGCGTACTCGTCGGTGAACTTCACCTCGAGCGTGAAGCGGCTCTCCTTCTGGTCGCGGCGCCACGCGCTCTCGCGGGCCGCGACATCGATAAACGCCTCGCCCGAGTTCAGCGCCGACTCGATCCGCGTCACCCGGTCGGCGTCGTTCGCGGGCGCCTGGATGATCCGAAAGACCGCCAGCCCCGGCTCCTTGAACTCCGCCGGGTTGTTCTCGTAGTAGCGCCGGACTTCGCGGGCCGAGACCTGCACCGTGCCGTAGACGCGCCGGCGGAGGAGGTCCTGGATGAACGCCTTGTCGGAGATGTCGCGGGCCTTCTGCTCGACGGTCTTGCCCTCGGACTCGAGCAGCCGCTTGTTGGCCAGAGTGTCGCTGCCGAGGTTTCCGGAGCGCAGGTCCTCCTGGACCTTCGTGAGGAACGAGGCGACGCCCGCCTTCTGCTCGGGCTTGAGCGTGGTGTTGAACTCGCTCAGCAGGAGTTCGTCACGCATCTCGTCGCGCAGTTTCTCGCCAACGAGTTTGTACGTCTCGCGCACCCACTCGGGGCGCTTCATCCGCTCGGCGTTGCGGATCAGGCGGTCGTCCATGTCCTTCAGGAACTCCGACGCGTAGATGGGCCGCCCGTTGATCTGGCCGACCGACTTGTCGACCGCGATCGAGCGTTTTTCCGCCGGGGCCGAAGCGGGGGGGGTGGAGGCGGCGGCCGACGCGGCGGAACCGTCGGTCGTCGTCGCCGGCGTGCTCGCCAGTTCCGCGGGGGTCAGCGGCGCCGGGGCACCCTCGATCACCACCACATCCGAGATGCCCTCCCGCGCTTTCTCAACGGGGATCACCGGGAACTCCGCGGACCTGTCGGGCACGGAGGCCTCACCGCCGCTCTGACTTTGCGCGGCGTCCGACGAACCCGCGACGAACTGCCCGGCGCTCACCGGCTTGGACGACTCGGAGGACCCCAGCCAGCCCGAGGACGCGCACCCGCCGGCCAGCAGCGCGAGGGACACGCCGCAAAGATTCGCCGCAGTCGGAACGAGGCTTCGGCCCATGGTCGGCTCCTGTGCGGATCGGGAAAGCCCGCCCGCCGCTTCCATGCTAATCGCCCGAGGGCTCGCCCGGGGCACCGCTGGCGCTTACACTGACCCAACAACGACCACGGTTCAACCTCTACCCGCCCCCCGGGCGGCCAGGAGACGGCATGGCGACCATCATCACGCCGGGCGGATCGTCCGGCAGCAGCCCCGACCCCGGGGCCAAGCCCACCCCCTCCCTGCACGTCGATTCCGACTGGAAGGCCCAGGCGCAGGCGGAGAAAGAGCGACTGGCGAGGGAGGAGGCCGAGCGCGCCGCCAAGCAGGCCCCCGCCGGCGGACCGGGACAGGCCCAGGGCGAGTTCCCGGTCCCCGACTTCCGCGCCCTCGTGGACATGCTCGCCATGCAGGCGGTGATGTACATGGGCGGCGTGGCCGACAAGTCCAGCGGACGGGCCATCTTCGACCCCGAGTACAGCCGCCACATGATCGACCTGCTGGGTGTCCTCGAGGAGAAGTCCAAGGGCAACATCACCCCCGAGGAGCAGCAGGACCTCAGCCTGGTGCTCAACGAGCTCCGCCTCCGCTACGTCGAACTGATGAAGATGGTCGCGGCCCAGGCCGCGTCCAAGGGCGTGGCGGGACAGGTCGGCCCGGGGGGCGGCATGTCCTCCGCGACCAGCGGGTTCGGCAGCGGCGCTGCGTCCATTCCCGGGATCAGTTCGAAGGTCTAACGGTCAGGCGTGCCCCGCCGGGGTTGGGCGCACGTTGGTTCCAGCATCGGAGACTCACGCGTGTCCACCCACTCGCCTGCCCCCTCGGGCGGATCGTTCTTCGAGAAGCACCACTTCCTGCTGCGTCGGCTCCACAGCCTGACGGGCGTCATGCCCATCGGCATGTTCGTCTTCACGCACCTCACCACGAACTCCTCGATCGTGTGGGGCATGCTGAACCAGGGCAAAGCCGAGTACGGGCACGCCGGGGCAGCCACGTTCCAGCACGAAGTGAACTTCATCCACTCGCTGCCTTTCCTGCTGCTGATCGAGGTCTTCGGCCTGTGGCTCCCGATCGCATTCCACTCGATCCTGGGGATCTACTACGCCACAACCGGCAAGAACAACGTGTCGTCCTACGGATACGGGGGCAATAAGCGCTACGCGCTGCAGCGCATCAGCGGGTACGTCGGCGTCCTGTTCATCTTCTACCACGTCGCCACGCTGCGCTGGGGCTGGACGTTCCTCGTGCCGGGTGGAACCAAGTGGAGCGCGGAGTACGCCGCCAGCACCATGGCCGCCGCTTTGCAGGGCGGGACCGACGGCATCACCGGCGCGGGCTACGTGGTCGCGGCGTTCTACATGCTGGGCGTGTCGCTGCTGGTCTTCCACCTCGCCAACGGGCTGTGGACCGCGGCGATCACCTGGGGCCTGACCGTCTCCGCCAGCGCCCAGCGGCGCTGGGGCTACGCGTGCGCCGGCATCGGCGCCGCGCTTATGGGCGCGGCCTGGGCCGCGGTCATCGGCTTCGCCCTGCTCGACCACGACAAGGCCCGCGCCGCCGAGGAGCGCATGCTCGCCGGGCACGCGGCCCCGCCCGCGATGAAGGCCCCGACCGGCTCGATCGAGGCGAACGCCTCGCCTTCCCTGTCCAACGTTCAGGAGTAGCACAACAGCCATGGCTTCTCAGCAGCAACGCGTCATCGTGGTGGGGGGCGGACTGGCGGGCCTGGCCGGCGCCGTCCGCGTCGCCGAGGCCGGCGTCCCCGTGGACCTGTTCAGCGTCGTCCCCGTCAAGCGCTCGCACTCCGTCTGCGCCCAGGGCGGCATCAACGCCTGCAACGAGGTCGCGCGCCAGCAGGGCTACAGCGAGTACGAGCACTTCGACGAGACCATCTACGGCGGCGACTTCCTCGCCCACCAGCCCCCGGTCTACGAGATGGCCCACATGGCCCCGCAGATCATCGACCTGCTCGACCGCATGGGCGTCCCCTTCAACCGCACCAGCGAGGGCCAGCGCGACCTGCGGCTCTTCGGCGGCTCGCTCTACAAGCGAACCCACTTCAGCGGCGCCACCACCGGCCAGCAGCTCATGTACGCCTTCGACGAGCAGACCCGCCGCTACGAGGCCGAGGGCCGCATCACCAAGTACGAGTTCTGGGAGTTCCTCCGCCCGATCATCGACGAGAACGGGCGCTGCGTCGGCATCGTCGCCCAGGACATGCGCACCATGCAGGTCCGCTCGTTCCGCGCCGACGCCGTCGTCATGGCCACCGGCGGCAACGGGCTGGTCTTCGGCAAGAGCACCAACAGCATGATGTGCACCGGCGCCGCCGCCAGCCGCTGCTACCAGCAGGGCGTCTGGTACGCCAACGGGGAGTTCATCCAGGTCCACCCCACCAGCATCCCCGGCGCCGACAAGCTCCGCCTCATGAGCGAGTCCGCCCGCGGCGAGGGCGGACGAGTCTGGGTGCCCGCCGTCAAGGGCCCCGACGGACGCTGGACCCGCCACCCCGAGCCCGGCCGCGACCCGCGCCGCATCCCCGACAACGAACGCTACTACTTCCTCGAGGAACGCTACCCCGCATACGGCAACATCGTCCCACGCGACATCGCCACCCGCGAGATCTTCCAGGTGTGCATGGACGGCCTGGGTGTCGGCGGCGGCAACATGGTCTACCTCGACCTCTCGTTCAAGCCCCGCGAGGAGCTCGAGCGCAAGCTCGGCGGCATCATCGAGATCTATCGCAAGTTCGTGGGCGAGGACCCCTGTGAACTGCCCATGAAGATCTTCCCGGGCGTCCACTACACCATGGGCGGGCTCTACACCACCTACACCGCCAAGCCCGACCTCAAGGGCCTCGTCAAGGGCGCCGCGAACAATATGATGACCAACGTCCAGGGCCTCTACGCCTTCGGCGAGGTTAACTACCAGTACCACGGGGCCAATCGACTGGGAGCGAACGCGCTGCTCTCGTGCATCTTCGACGGGCTGTTCAACGGCGTCAGCGTTCTGAACTACGTCCGCGACAACGCCGCCCGCCCCGCTTCGGGCGTCGCCCAGACCGTCTACGACGCGGGCGTGAAGGCCGAGGAAGACCTGCTGAAGCGCCTTGCTTCGAGCAAGGGAACCGAGAACCCCTACCAGATCGGCAAGGAACTCGGCGAGGAAATGACCACCGCCAGCACCGTGGTCAAAAGCGACGAACGCCTCCAGCAGGCGCTCGCGAAACTCGACGAGCTCCGCGGGCGGTTCAGCAACATCGGCGTCGTTGACGGCTCATCGTGGAACAACACCAACCTCATGTGGGCCCGCGCCGTCGGCGACATGCTCGCCATGGCCGACCCCATCCTCAGGGGCGGCCTCGCCCGGCGCGAGAGCCGCGGCAGCCACTACCGCACCGACTTCACCGCCCGTGACGACGCCAACTTCAAGAAGACCACCGTCGCCAAGTTCAAGCCCGACGGCACCAGCGACATCTCCTTCGAGGACGTGCCCGACGGCCTCGTCCAGCCCCGCATCCGCTCCTACGGCAAAAAGGACGCCGGCGCCGCCGAGAAGAAGCAGCCCGTCGCTGCGG
>JAFLCM010000016.1 GCA_017303565.1 Planctomycetota bacterium | reverse complement strand
GCGCTACGCCCTTGAATGGGACGAAGCGACCGACGGGGCTCTGCCCACGCTCGACGACGAGTGAGGCGTTCATCAGGCCTCCCCTCCAGCCGCGACCCGCGTCGCGGCTTTCTCTCGGTCGAGCCGCGCCACCCGGCGGCCCGGCCAACCCGCCTCTCCGTCCCGTCCTTATGTTTTGGCCTTCGCCCCCGGGCTTCCCCACATCAATCCCCGTACCATCTGCCTCATGTCCCTTTCCGAGGCAGACACCCGGGCCAAACTGATCGACCCGGCCATCCACGCCCGTGGCTGGTCGGAGGATCTGATTTGCCGCGAAGTCACCCTCGGGGCCGTCGAAATCGTCAACGGCAAGGGCCGCCGGCGATCCTCCGGCCGCACCGACTACACCCTCCGCATTCGGGTCAATGCCGAGACGCAGCCCGTCGCCATAGCCCTGATTGAGGCCAAGAAGGAGTCGCTCCCCCCCGGGCACGGGCTTGACCAGGCCAAGGGCTACTTGGCCGCGTCGCGCCACAACGTCCAGTTCGTCTTCTCCAGCAACGGCCACCTGTTCGTCGAGTTTGACCGCTCGACCGGGCTGACCACCGCCCCGCGCCCGATCGCCGAGTTCCCCACGCCCACCGAACTCCGCGCCCGCTATGAGAAGATTGTCGGCTTCTCCCTCGACGCCCCCGCCGCCAAGCCCCTGCTCACGCGGTACGCCGGCGGCGAGGGCCAGCGCCGCTACTTCCAGGACGCTGCCATCCGCGCCGTGTTCGAGAAGGTCGCCCGATGCGCCGAGCAGCGCCAACCGCCGCGAGCCCTGCTCTCGCTCGCCACCGGCACGGGCAAGACCTTTATCGCCTGCAACCTCCTCCGCCGCATCGCCGATGCGGGCCAACTCCGCCGCGCCTTGTTCCTGTGCGACCGTGACGAACTCCGCACGCAGGGGCTCAAGGCCATGCAGAACGTCTTCGGGGCCGACGCCGCCGAGGTGTACGAAGACGGCGGGCGGGGGGGCAAGAACAACGCCAAGAACGCTCGCGTCCATGTCGCCACCTACCAGACGCTCGGCATCGACCGCGAGGATGGCGATCCTTCCTTCTTGTTCCGCCACTACCCCGAGGACTACTTTTCGCACATCGTCATCGACGAGTGCCACCGCTCGGCGTGGGGCAAGTGGTCGGTCGTGCTCACGCGTAACCCCAAGGCCGTGCAGATCGGCCTCACCGCCACGCCTCGCCAGCTTGCGTGTTCCGAGCAGAGCGAAGAGGCCCAAGCCGACGCTCGCATCACTGCCGACAACCTCGCGTACTTTGGAGAGGCGGTGTACGAGTACGGCCTCGCCCAGGCGATGGAGGACGGGTACCTCGCGGCCTGCGAGATTCAGCTCGCACAGGTCAACCTCGACGCCCGCGGCATCACGCTCGCCGAGATCATCAGTCGCAACCCACGCAATGCCAACACGGGCCAGCCCGTCTCCGCCGCCGAGATCGCCGACCTCTACGAAAAGCAGCAGTTCGAGACAAAGCTACTGCTGCCCGACCGTGTGAACGCCATGTGCCTGGACCTGTTCACGCAGATCGTGAACTCCGACAAGGAGCGCGGCCCGCACCAGAAGACCATCATCTTCTGCGCCCGCGACCGCCACGCCGACGATGTCGCCGCCGCGATGAACAACCTGTACGCCCAGTGGTGCGCCAGTAAGGGCGTCCCGAGAAAAGACCCATACGCCTTCAAGTGCACCGCCAAGTCCAGCGGCAACGACGCCCTGCCTGACCTCCGCGGCTCCTCATCCAGCCACTTCATCGCTACGACCGTGGACCTGCTCACCACCGGTGTCGATGTCCCCGCGGTTCGGAACATCGCCTTCTTCCGCTACATGAAGAGCCCCATCTCTTTCTACCAGATGATCGGCCGCGGCACCCGCATCGACGAGCCGACGGGCAAACTGATGTTCACGGTCTACGACTACACCGGGGCCACCCGCCTCTTCGCGGAAGACTTCATTACCAAACCGCCGAGCACCGGCGGCGGTGGAACCGGCCCCGGCCCGGGTCCGGTCGATCCTCCGCCCCCGCCCCCCGAGCCACCCGTCATCGTCGATGGCTTCGAGGTCCACATGAGCCCCTTAGGGCGCTACGTGGTGGCCCCTGTCAATGGCCGCGCCATGCCCGTGCCCATCGACGACTACAAGGCCGGCCTCTCCGCCCGCCTCACGCAGGAGTGCCCGACCCTCGAAGCCTTCCGGGCCCGCTGGGTGAACCCGCCCGAGCGCGAGGAGATCATCGACGCCATCGTCAGCAGCGGCTATTCCCCCAGCGTGCTGCGCATGCTGGAGCAGATGAACGACTACGACCTCTACGACGTGCTGGCCGACCTGGCCTACGGGCTGCTCCCGCGCACGCGCGAGGAACGCTGCCTGGCCTTCCGCTACAAGCACGCGGGCTGGCTCGCGGCCCTGCCCGAGCAGGCCCGCAAAGCCATCGAGGCGATCGCCGACCAGTTCGCCGTCGGCGGCACCGAGGGCCTAGAGAACCCGCACATCTGGCAGACGCCGGAGGTGGCGGCGGCTGGCGGGATTTCAGCGCTCAAGAGAGCGGGTGAGCCGCGCGTGATCCTCCAGCAGACCAAAGAGAGGATGTTCGCGGCATGAAAGTCGTCGCTCCGCGAGAAGAAAGGAAAGAACGCGGAGGACTCGAAGGCGTCCGGAGCGATGCTCTCGGCCCATCGTTTCCGTTCACAGCAGACCCGACGGTGCCAGTCGAACCAACACGCCCGGGCTGGCGGTGGCATCGGCTGCTCACGCTCGCTCGGCTCGCCACCGGCCACACGCCAAGCCGCCGCTGTCCCGAGTATTGGAACGGCGACATCCCGTGGCTGCAACTTCCAGACATCCGCGCCCTCGACGGTCAGCGTGCACTCGACACGCTGGAGCACACCAACGAACTCGGCATCAAGAATTCCGCCGCCGTGCTGCTTCCGGAGGGCACCGTCTGCCTGTCCCGCACGGCCTCGGTCGGATTTGTGACCGTCATGGGTCGTCCGATGGCAACCTCGCAGGACTTCGTGAACTGGGTCTGCGGGCCGGATCTGTCACCGGAGTTTCTGAAGTGGCTGTTCATCGCCTGCCGAAAGCCCATCCGCGACCTCGGCAGTGGCGCAGTTCATCAGACGATCTACTGCCCAACCGTTGAGCAATTCGCTGTGTGCATTCCCCCGCTGGCGGAGCAGGAGCGGATCGCGGGGCGGTTGACGGAGCAACTGGGGGCGGTGGAGCGTGCCCGCGCCGCCGCCGCGCAGCGCCTCGCCGCCGCCGAATCCCTCCCCGCCGCGCTCCTCCGCGAAGTCTTCGGTGATCCGCCGCCGTTCGACGCATCTCCGCTTGCTCCCAGCACGCCGACGAAGCCCGGCTGGAAGTGGCACCGCCTCACGTCCCTAGCCCGGCTCGCGACCGGCCACACGCCCAGCCGGCGCTGCCCCGAGTATTGGAACGGCGACATCCCGTGGATCCAGTTGCCCGACATCCGTGCGTTGGACGGCCGGGTCGCGATGGACACATCCGAGCACACGAACGCGCTCGGCATCGAGAACTCAGCCGCCGTGCGACTGCCTGCCGGGTCCGTCTGCCTTTCGCGGACGGCGTCGGTCGGCTTCGTGACAATCATGGGGCGGGAGATGGCCACATCGCAGGACTTCGTGAACTGGGTTTGCGGCCCCGACCTTGACCCATCCTTCCTGATGCACCTGTTCATCGCGTGCCGGAAGCCGATCCGTGACTTGGGCAGCGGCGCGGTTCATCACACGATCTACTTCCCAACGGTCGAACAGTTCTCGGTGTGCGTCCCCGACCTCCCCACCCAGCGCCGCCTCGCCGCCGAAATCACCCAAAGACTCGCCGCTGCCGAGGGGGTGATCGTGCGGTGCCGCGATGAACTCGCGGCGATCGAAGCCCTGCCCGCCGCCCTCCTGCGCGACGCCTTCGGCGGCGCGGAGGCGCGTGAGTAAACTCCCGCCGATCATGCCCATCACCGAAAAGGAATACGTCCTCTACTGCGACGAGTCCGTCGGCGACGGCGCGTACTTCTCGAACTTCTACGGCGGGGCGTTGGTGGGTGGGTCGCAGGTGGAGGCCGTGTCGCGGCGTCTGGCCGCCGCGAAGACCGTCCAGAACCTGCTGGGCGAGGTCAAGTGGCAGAAGGTCACCGACAACTACCTGGACAAGTACATCGCGCTGATGGATGCGTTCTTCGATGAGGTGGCCGCCGGGCGAGTGAAGGTCCGGATCATGTTCCGCCAGAATGCCCGCAAGCCCACGGGCCTGACGCCGATGCAGGTCGAGCAGTCGTTCTTCATTCTCTACTACCAGTTCATCAAGCACGCCTTCGGGTTCGCGTACATGCCCACGCACGCGGGGCCGGTGCGGCTGCGGGCGTACTTTGATCAGTTCCCCGACACCGGCGAACAGGTGGCGAGGTTCAAGGGGTACATCATGGGCCTCAACGCTTCAACGGCGTTCCAAAAGGCCCGGCTCTCGATCGCGCCCGAAGACCTCACCGAGGTGCGCTCCCATGAGCACCCGCTGCTGCAATGCTTGGACATCGTGCTCGGATCGATGGCGTTCCGGCTCAACGACCTGCACAAGGCGATCCCGGCAGGCCAGAAGAAGCGCGGCAAGCGGACCATTGCCAAGGAGAAGCTGTACAAGCACATCCTCGGCCGCGTTCGCGCCCTGCACCCGAACTTCAACATCGGCATCACCACGGGCGGCGGCCTGGAGGGGACGTGGTCCAAGCCGTATCGCCACTGGGCGTTCGTGCCTAGCGACCACGACTACGACAAGTCGCTCACGAAGGGCCAAAAATAAAGAAGGCCCACCAATCCTACTGAGTACCCTACGCGGAGCGTGGGGCTTCGGACGGGCAGGCCATCCCATTATGCCATCGAATCGGACTCGGGTCAACTTGAACCGGTCTCGGGCATTGCGGATACCCCGTTTCTGAGGCCCAAAGGCCCGCTCCCCGCCCTTTCGGGCTTCGTTCGCAGGGCCGCGGTCGGGTGCAAAACCCGCCGCTGCGGCTCGTCGTGGTTGAGGAGGTGGCGGCGGCGCTCAACGGCCGCTTCGCCGATGAGGTAGAGGCGAACGGTCGTGGGGTAGAGCGTACACCCCGCGAATACACTGCTCGCATATGGCGAAACGGGCGAGCAGCAACGGCAAGGCGAACGGCACCAAGAAGCACGCCACCCAGCAGAGCGTGGACCAGGCGATCTGGTCCATCTGCGACGTCATGCGCCGCGGCAACGTGGCCAGCGCGCTCCAGTACGTCCCGGAACTGACGTGGATCCTGTTCCTGCGCATCCTCGACGAGACCGAGGACCGCGAGGCCGCCGAGGCCGAGGCCGTCGGGGCGCGGTACACGCCGTCGCTCAGAAAGCCGTACCGCTGGAAGGACTGGGCCGCGCCTGCTCCGAAAGATGCGCCGGAGAAATGGTCGAACAAGCGCAAGGAACTGGAGGAGGGGCCGCCGAAGGGGTTCCTGGCGTTCTGCAACAGCGAGTTGATCCCGTACCTCAAGGCGCTGCGCGACAAGGGACAGGCCACCAGCCGCCAGAAGGTGATCTCCGAGATCATGTCGGGCGTCGAGAAGGTCCGCATCGACACCGAGCGCAACCTCCTCGACGTGCTCGACAAGGTCCACGAGATTTCCAACGAGCACATCAGCGACCAGCACGTCTTCACGCTCAGCCAGGTCTACGAAGGGCTGCTGCTGAAGATGGGCGAGAAGGGGAGCGACGCTGGCCAGTTCTTCACGCCGCGTGAGGTGATCCGCGCGATGGTGCGGACGATCGATCCGAAACTCGGCGAGACGGTGTACGACCCGTGCTGCGGAACCGGTGGCTTCCTTGCCCAAGCCGCGGAGTACATGAAGGGGCAGATGAACAAGCCAGGTGCGGGCGGCAAGAAGATCAGCGCTGACGCCGTGCAGCGCTTCAAGCACGAGACGTTCTGGGGACGCGAGAAAGAGAACCTGATCTATCCGATCGGGCTGGCCAACCTGATCCTGCACGGCATCGACCGCCCAAACATCTGGCACGGCAACGCGCTCACGGGCGATGAGGTGTATGGGGGCCTGTTCCAGGGCGCGCCCACGCAGTTCGACGTGATCCTCACTAACCCGCCCTTTGGCGGCAAGGAAAGCATCAGCGCGCAGACCAACTTCGACTACCGCACCAGCGCGACACAGGTGCTGTTCATGCAGCACTTCATCCGCTCGCTGCGGCACGGGGGGCGATGCGGCGTGGTGATCGATGAGGGCGTGCTTTTTCGCACCAACGAGGAGGCGTTCGTCAAGACCAAGCGGAAACTCACCGACGACTGCGACCTGTGGTGCGTGCTCTCGCTGCCGGGCGGGGTCTTCAGCGCCGCCGGCGCGGGTGTCAAGACCAACCTGCTGTTCTTCACCAAAGGCAAGCCGACGGAGAGGATCTGGTACTACGACCTGTCGGACGTGAAGGTCGGCAAGAAGACACCCCTGACCCTGAAGCACTTTGAGGACTTCGCGGCGATGCTGGCCACAAAGGGGCACTCCGATCGGTCATGGACCGTGGACCTGACGGCGCGAAAGGCCAAGGCCGCGACCGATGCCCAGCCGTTCAAGGACCTGGCCCGGGAGAAGTCCGCTGATGCGGACGCGAAGCGTGAGCGGCTTGGGGAACTGAAGAAGGCTAAGCCTCGTGATGAGGCAGCGATCGCTGCGGTGGACTCCGAGATCGCGGCGCTCGTGAAGGAGGCCCGCGAGGCGACAGCAAAGGCCGAGGCGATCGAGAACGCTGTGTACGACCTGAAGGCGGTCAATCCCAATCGCAAGGCCGAAGTAGACACACGCACGCCAGCGGAGCTGATTGACCTCATCAAGGCGAAGGGCGACGAGGTCGCTGCCGCATTGGCGTCACTTTGTTCGCTGGTGGGACGTGAAGCATGACGTAGGCCGAAGCCCTCTACCGCCTCTGGCAGGTCCTATCTGCACGGCGGGCGTGGGGCCGCCCAGAGTACGACGACCTTGAATCGGAGGCCCGCGAGCAGTTCACCGAACTCGTGACCACGGGAGCACTCTTCACGTACGTGAGGGACTGCAAGCGCGGTGTGCTGCGAGCAGGAAACTGAAGGACCTGCGGGTCGCGTTCGCGGCGATTCCCAAGGCCGCGGCGGTTCATCCTACCTTGCCGCGCGCCAGTCGAAGGCTATTCAACACGACCGAGACACTGCTGAACGCCATCGCTGCACTCGCGATGATCGGCGAGAGCAGCCAGCCCGTGAGCGGGAACAGCACACCCGCCGCGATCGGAATGCCGACCACGTTGTAGATGAACGCCCAGAACAGATTCTGCCTGATGGTGCGCATGGTGGCGTGGGAAAGGGCGATGGCCTGGGGCACGGCCCGGAGGTCGCCCCGCATCAGCGTGATGTCCGCGGACTCCATCGCCACATCGGTTCCGGTCCCGACCGCGAGGCCCACATCGGCCTGGGCGAGCGCCGGGGCGTCGTTGATGCCGTCGCCGACCATGCCCACGACGTGACCTTCGGCCTGGAGGGCCTTGACCTTGTCCGCCTTGTCCTTGGGCAGGACGTCGGCGAAGACCACATCGACGCCGACCTGCGAGGCGACCGCCTCGGCCGTTCGTTGGTTGTCGCCGGTCATCATGACGACGCGCAGCCCGAGAGCGTGCATCGTGGCGATGGCCTCCTTCGACTCGGGCCGCACCGTGTCGGCGACTGCAATGATTCCTGCTTCGCGCCCGTCCACGCCGACGAACATGGGCGTGCGCCCCATCGCCGCCAGTCCCGCGGCCTTCTCCGCCAGCGTGGACCGGATACCGCGCTGCTCGAGCAACGCCGCCTTGCCGACGAGTACAGCCCGGCCGTCCACCGTGGCTTCAACGCCATGACCGACCACGGCCTGGAAGCCGATCGGCTCGGTGAGGGGCAGCCCGCGTGCCGTGGCCTCACGCACGATCGCCGCGGCGAGCGGGTGCTCGCTGTGCTGCTCGGCTGATGCGGCCAGCCGCAGCAACTCGCGTTCATCGAGCACGCCCCCAGGTGCCGGGATGATGTCGGTCACGGCGGGCTTGCCGTGCGTGATGGTGCCCGTCTTGTCGAGCACGATGGCGGTGAGTTTGTGGGCGGTCTCCAGCGCCTCGCCGCCCTTGATAAGGATGCCCTTCTCTGCGCCGCGCCCTGTTCCCACCATAATCGCCGTCGGCGTTGCCAGCCCCAGGGCGCACGGGCACGCGATGATGAGCACAGAGACGGCCGTGACCAGCGCCATGCTCAGCCGCGAGTCCACCGGCGATGCGAACCACCAGACAACGAACGTCACGAGGGCGATGGCGATCACGATGGGGACAAAAACGCCGCTTATCTTGTCGGCCAGGCGGGCGATCGGGGCCTTGCTCCCCTGGGCTTCCTGCACGAGCCGCACGATTTGCTGGAGGGCCGAGTCGGCTCCGACCTTGGTTGCGACCAGCCGCAGGGCGCCGGTGGTGTTCATGGTCGCGCCGAAAACGCTGTCGCCGGCCGCCTTCTCGACCGGCACGCTCTCGCCGGTGAGCATCGACTCGTCCACCGCGGACTGGCCGCTCTCGACGTTCCCGTCCACGGGGATCTTCTCGCCGGGGCGCACCAGCACGCGGTCACCCACGATCACGGATTCGATCAGCACATCCTGCTCGGTGCCGTCTCGCATGACGCGAGCCGTTCTGGCCTGCATCCCGATGAGCCGCTTGATGGCCGCGCTCGTCCGGCCCGTCGCCCGGGCCTCGAAGTACTTGCCCAGCAGGATGAGCACGATGATGACCGCCGCGGCCTCGTAGTAGACCGGCACCATCGTCATGCCGGCCATCACGCCCTCGGCGTGCGGCCCGTTGGCCACTGTCTCGCCGACTCCCGCGAAGAACCCCGGCCAGATCGTCGCCGCGAGCGAGTAGAGGTACGCAGCGCCGGTGCCCATCGCTACGAGCGTGTCCATGTTGGCGCTGAAGTGCCAGAGGCCCTTCCACGCCGAGCGAAAGAACTGCCAGCCGCACCAGAACATGACCGGCGTCGTGAGCGCGAGCTGGAGCCAATTGATCCACGGGACGTTAAACGCCTCGATCTTCCCGTGCGACATTGCAATGATCAGCACCGGGAGCGACAACACAGCGCCCACGATCATCTTGATCAGAAGCCGCCTTGTCTCCGCCTCGCCCACGTTCATGTGGGCCGAGTGATCCTCTCCCTCCGCACCACCGCTCATCGCGTGCCCGGCGTGCTCCCCCGTTGTCTGTGCCGCGAGCATCGCTGCGTGATCGTGGCCCGCGTGACCGTGCGCGGGATTCACCGTACCGAATCTGACCGGGGGCACAACCGCCTTGTACCCGATGTCGTCCACCGCTTTGGCGAGTTTCTCCGGCCCGGTCGCCGCCGGGTCGTACTTCACGGTCGCCACCTTGGTGGCGAAGTTCACGCTCGCGGACTCCACTCCTGGCTGCTTGCCAAGCCGCTTCTCGATCCGGTTCGCGCATGAAGCGCAAGTCATGCCCTCAATGGGTAGGTCGGTCCGCTCGATGGTCGTCTTGACTGTCTTGGCTGCCGGTGCGGCCGCGCCGCCATGCTGTTGTTCATGGGCCTTGGTCATCGTCATCCTTCGCTTTCTCGGCCAAAGTCAGGGCGTGGCCGCCGTCGTCATCCGCTCCGCCTGGGAGTGCGACGCGGCCTTGCCCGCGTCATCCTTCTTGAGCACCGCAGCGGCGATGATCGCACCCACCACCGCCGCGCCCACGATCAGCGGCACGAACCGCCTCCACCCCTTCGCCGGGGTCTTGTCATCATGGCATCCGCAGTTGCAACTCATGGCGAACCTCGCTCTCGTGCGTCTCTACCGAGCGATCTTCCCCACCAGCGCGACCAGTTCCTCCACCATCGCCGACTGCTGGGCCTTGTCCCCGTGCATGGCGTGGGTGGCACAGTGCGAGAGGTGATTCCGCAACAGGTTCTTGGCGACCGAGCGCAGCGATTCCTGCACCGCCGCGCACTGCTGGATGACGTCGGCGCAGTAGCGGTCCTCCTCGATCATCGCGGCGATCCCCCGCACCTGCCCCTCGATCCGCTTGAGGTGTTTGAGGTTTGCCGCCTTCAGCCCCGCATCCACGCCCGCCGCGTGCGCCCCGGGGCCGATGCCAACGCGGGTCTCCGCCGCTTCCTGGCTCACTCCGCACGCGCACGCTGCAGCATCCACGGGGGAATCCGCGTTGCGCCGAGCGCTGTTCGACTTCGCCTTGCCTTTGGTCACGTCCAGTTCCTCACAGAAGTTCGAGGCATGTGTTCTTATCCGCAGCAGCCCTTGGGACCGCCGCAGCACCCTCCCACCCGCGCGGGACTGGCCACCGCTGCCCGGCGCGCCACCGTCGCTTGATAGCCGGCGTTCCCCAACGCTGCAATCGCGTCGTTCGCTGCGTTCGGGTCTGACGCGTCGATCTCCGCCGAACCCACCGCCACCGAGTACACCTTGACGCTGGGAACGCCCGAGAGAGCCTCGGTGACGGTCCGCACGCAGTGGCCGCACGACATGCCGTCGATCGAGAGGGTCACCCGTTCAGTGGACTTGGTGGTCGCGTTCATAAGTGTTCCTTTCAAGGGGGGGCTAGAAGTATACTCCCCCCCAGTATACGTCGCCAAGTCGTCCGCGGTTCTCCGCATTCTGTTCTAACGGGCCCGCTCGGCCATCACCCGCCCCTCAGCCAGTGCTGGTGCGTCGCACTTGGCTATTCCCGATGTCGCGGTCCGTTGCCCGGGTCCAGGGTGCTCGGTGTCTGCGGCTGGCGCAAACGCTCGGCCGCATTGGCTCGACGGATTACCTCGTCGCGTTGCCAGCGCTTGTAGCGTGCATCCTCTGCGACCAGCCCAGACGACCAACCCACGAAGAGAAAAACCGCGGGGAATGCGAACTGATCGTGGTTGAGCGACCCACCAACCGCCCACCGCAGGCCCAGGTATCCCAGGTAGAGCAGAGCACACGACACACCGGCGATCATTCCGCCGCGCAGGCCGAACCAGACCGCCGCGCGGAAGATCAGTGGCAAGTAAAGGGCCGAGAGGGCGGTGTGGAGCCAATGCCAGGCGTGGGCCGCCGAGGGAACCACGAAGTGGGCGACCGTGATGACCGTGGCCCACAGCACAGCCTGCTTCAGATGGTACCGGCGCTCTTCATCCATGATGTGGTCCACCCCGTGAATCACGTGTGCGGCCGGTTGATTGATCGACGTGGGGCGGGACGCCGGGACCAGCAGGACGATGTCCGCGCTCGGCCTTCTCCAGCGTCAGGAGCATCCCGAACCCCGGGTCCTTGGACGCCGAAGCACGCCAGGCGTCCCAGTGACGGCGCATGTCCGCGCGCAGGTGCGCCACAAT
Source organism: Planctomycetota bacterium (assembly GCA_017303565.1). GTDB lineage: Bacteria > Planctomycetota > Phycisphaerae > Phycisphaerales > UBA1924 > JAFLCM01. Next base: position 4,250 of record JAFLCM010000016.1, on the reverse strand, counting down.
CTCTCCCAGGAGCACAACGTGGCATCGTCGATCCTGGTGCCCAGGGGCCAGCGTCCCGAAAGCGACAAGACGAACCCCGTGGCCGTGCCGCGTGTGGGCCCGGCCGTGGCGGAGCAACTCATGCACGATGCCGTCGATGTCTCCGCGCCGGCAGCATCCGAACCGCTCAAGGGCGGCGGTGAGCACGTCGTGCCTGGTGGCGGCGTCGTTGAGTTCGGCCCGGCCCTCTTTGACCTCACCGATGATCATGTCGGGCACGCCCCCTGTGACCCCGAGCAACGCGTTCGCTTTGCTCTCGCCGGGATGATGCATGGCCTCGCCCGGACCCGATGCCTCGCCGAACCGGAATGCCAGGACATCCAGGTCGGTCAGGCACTCTTGTCCGCCGCCGCGTGCAGTGCGGACGACCGGGAACTCGGTTACGGTGAGGTAGCCGTGGAGACGTAGGAATGCTTGTACCAAAGCGACCGCGTTGTCCATCAGGCACGCTCCTTCCGTGTCGTCCGCAGGACCTTGACCAGTTCGAGCACGGCCAGCGGGATGCACGACACGGCCATCAGCGGGATGCACTCTTCCCACCCCATCGTCGAGGTCTTCATGAGGGAGGACAGCGTCTCGCTATGGTGCGTCCAGAGCTGCAGGGCGAACGACGCGGCAACGACTACGAGCAGCATCGCGTTGTCGCGCCAGCCCATCCGCCAGATCGGTACGGTCTCGCTCCTCGCTCCAAACGAGCGGAGCAGCTCGGCGAAGACCAGCGCGGCGAAGGCATGGGTGCGGGCCGATGTCTCGTCGTGGTACTTGAGGCCGTAGAGATACACGCCCAGCGCGACGCCCGCCGTGAGAATCGCCGTCAGGATCATCGTGCCCACGAACGCACGGTCAATGAACGCCGCATTGCGGGGGCGTGGCGAGCGTTCCATCACGCCCGGTGGGGCGGGGTCGGCGGCGAGGAACAGGGCAGGCAGGCCGTCGGTCACAAGGTTGATCCAGAGGATCTGGATCGGCAGCAGCGGCGTGGGCAGCCCCGCAAGCAACGCCGCGGCCATGAAGAGCAGCTCCGCGGAGTTCCCGCCGAGCAGGAACTGCATGGACTTCTTGATGTTGTCGTAGACGCCGCGGCCCTCCTCGACAGCGGCGACGATCGATGCAAAGTTGTCGTCGGTGATGACCATGTCGGACGCCTGGCGGGCGACCTCGGTTCCCGAAGCGCCCATCGCGATGCCGACATCCGCGCCCTTCAGGGCCGGCGCGTCGTTCACGCCGTCGCCGGTCATCGCGACGACCGCGCCCTGCTCTCGCCACGCCCGCACGATGCGGAGCTTGTCGGAGGCGGTGACACGGGCGTAGACGGCGGTTCGGGCCACTCGCGCCGGCAACGCAGCATCATTGATCGCCGCAAGCTCGGCCCCGGAGAGCGCCGCGTCCGAATCGCTCGCGATCCCCAGGTCTCGCGCGATGGCGAGGGCGGTCTTGGGTTGGTCGCCGGTGATCATCACCACGCGGATGCCCGCGGCCTTGCACTTGGCGACGGCCTCGCGGGCCTCGGCACGCGGCGGGTCGAGCAGGCCGACGAGGCCCACAAATGTCTGGTCACGCTCGAGCGACGCCGGGCTGGGATCGGCGACCGTCGCTGCAACTTCGCTCTGAGGCAGCCCCCTCGCCGCACAGGCCAGCACACGCAGGCCCTTGGAAGCGAGGGTCGCGTTGGCCGCGTCGATTGCCGCCCGATCCGCATCGGTCATTCTCCGCGAGCCCTCTGCCTCGGCGATCTGCGTACACAGCGCAAGCACGCTCTCGGGCGAACCGTTTACAAGCACATCCGCACCTGCGCCCGCCTTCCGCACCACGGCGGCCCGCTTGCGGTCGGAGTCGAACGGGGCTTCGGCGAGCCGCGGCGAACCCTCGTCCAGTGCCTCGCGCGTCAGCCCGACCTTGGCCGCCGCGATGAGCATGGCCGCCTCGGTCGGGTCGCCGCTGGCCTCCCAACGTCCCTTCTCTTCCATCACCGTCGCGTTGTTCACGCCCGCGAGGTTGCGGGCCAGCCGCATCGACGCGGCCCGCGCCCCGGCGCTCAACTCGCTCCCGGCAACCGTGACCGATCCCTCCGGCGCGTACCCCTCACCCGACACATCGAGGATCGCAAGCGATGCGCCCGCGCCACCATCACCCACGCCCCCCACGGCCCCCGGCACCACCAGCGCCCGCGCCGTCATTTGCCCTACGGTGAGCGTCCCCGTCTTGTCGGTGCAGATCACGCTCGTCGCGCCCAGCGTCTCGACCGCCGGAAGATGGCGGATCAACGCCCGCCGCCTAGCCATGCGGCGCACACCCAGCGCGAGGGCCACCGTCACGATCGCCGGCAGCCCTTCGGGCACGGCGGCGACGGCCATGCTCACGGCGGTCATGAAGAGCGAAAGCAGCGGCTCGCCCCGGATGAGCCCCAGCCCGAAGAGCCCCGCGACGATGACCAGCGACGCGACGACCAAGAGCCGCCCCACGCGGGCCAGCCGCGCCTGCAGCGGCGTGGGCCCATCGGCCTCGGCGGTCGCGATGAGGGCCGCGATGCGTCCCATCTCGGTCCGCATGCCCGTGGCGACGACGACTGCGCGGGCCGTGCCCGTGGCGATGGCGGTGCCCGAGTAGACCATGCCGCTCCGCTCGGCCAGCGGCATATCCGTCGGTGCGGGCGGCGACACCGCGCGGGCATCCTTCTCAGCCGGCTCGCTCTCGCCCGTGAGCGACTTCTCGATGGCCGCGAGCGAGGCCGACTCGATGAGCCGCGCATCGGCGGCCACCAGGTCGCCGGCTTCCAGCACCAGCACGTCTCCCGGCACGATTCTCGCGGCAGGGACCACCGCCACCACCCCGCCGCGCACGACACGTGCCTTGGGTGCCGTCATGCCGCGCAACGCCGCGATGGAGCGTTCCGCGCTGTGCTCCTGCGAGGCGCCGATGACGGCATTGATGACGATGATCGCGGCGATCGCCCCGGCATCGACCCACTCGCCAAGCACCGCCGACACGCCCGCGGCGACCAGCAGCAGCCACACCAGAACCGCGGCGAACTGCGAGCCGAACGCCGCCCACCACGACCGCCCTTCGCGCGCTGTGAGCGTGTTGGGCCCGACACTTTGCAACCGCGCCGCGGCTTCGGCCGCGGACAACCCGGCCCGCGCATCGGAGCCCAGCGTGCGGATCGCATCGTCCGCGCTCAGCCCGTGCCATGCCGGGCCCGGTGAAGTGCTATCACCAGTTGCGATTTGCGGATTGTGGTGCGCCTTGTTCATCTTCGATGGACCGAGTCATTTCATTGAACGCTTCCACTTCCATTCCTCCACGGCAGAGAACACGCACGGCACGATGAAGAGCGTGATCAGGCTGATGGCCATGCCGCCCATCGACGGGATCGCCATCGGCTGCATCACGTCCGAGCCGCGGCCGGTGGCCCAGAAGATGGGCATAAGTCCCAGGACCGTCGTGGCGATGGTCATGAGACACGGGCGGATGCGTTTGAGCCCCGCGTCGATGACGGCCTCACGGATCTCCGCGACGGACTTGAACTCGCGGTCCTTGAACACGCCCTCGAGATAGGTTCCGATCACCACACCGTCGTCATCCACCACGCCGAAGAGCACCAGGAACCCCACCCACACGGCCACCGACAGGTTCGCGCCCCAGAGCGCGAGCATGATGAAGCCGCCCGAGGCCGAGACCAGCACGCCGAAGAAGATCACGGGAGCGATCCACCAGCGCTGGAAGCCCAGGTAGAGCATCACGAACATGATGCCCAGGGTGATCGGGACCAGCACCTGCATCCGCTTGGTGGCCCGGACCTGGTTCTCGAACTGGCCGGACCACTCCCAGTAGTAACCGGGCGGGAGCGTGAGTCGGCCTTCCTTGAGGGCCTGCTGGAGCACGGCCTCGGCGTCCTGAACGACTGAGACCTCGTCTCGATCGCGGGTGTTCATGGTGACGTAGCCGACGAGCAGGCCGCGCTCCCCCTTGATCTCCTGCGGGCCCAGCACGGTGGAGATGTCGGCAAGCTGCGCCAGCGGGACCTGCGCGCCGGTGGAGGAGGGGACGTTGATCCGCTGGATCGCCTCCATGTCCTCGCGGAAGTCGCGGGCCAGGCGGATGCGGATGGGGTAGCGCTCGCGGCCCTCCACCGAGTCCATGAGGTTCATGCCGCCCAGGGACATCTCGATGACATCCTGCACGTCGCGGATGTTGACGCCGTAGCGGCCGAT
>JAFLCM010000159.1 GCA_017303565.1 Planctomycetota bacterium | reverse complement strand
AAGACGATCAGGGACAGGGCCAGCAGCACAGTGCGCACGCGATCCAAGGTAAACAGACAGACGGCGACTGCGCTTTGCATGGCGCGCCTCGCTGCAAACGCGGCGCCGCGGAGCCTTTAACCTCGTGACAGATGCGACGCCTCGCGTGTTTCAGACCTCTGGGTCTGTCTGGCTTAAGGACTTCGAGTTCGGCCTGACCGGCCTCACCGTGCGCAAGACTGGCGCGCGCGTGCCCTATTCGCCAACCATCATCAGCCAGGTGACGGCTTGGTTCCGCTATTTCTTCGCCGCCAAAGCCATTACGCCGCTTGAGCCGCGCTTCACGATCTTCTTCACGCCCGAGCGGGCGCGGCCTTGGTATCTCATCTTCTCGGTCTCGCGCGCCGCCGGCGCCAGGCTGGCGAAAGACGCCGCGCAGGCCGACGTCGTGATGCAGTTCGAGGACGCAACCTACAGCCCGAACGATCCGCCGGCGAAGCTGAAGCCTGGCGTGAAGTTGGTGAATTTCGGTTGCCGCGATGTTTCGAAATCAAACGTCTCGCGGGCCTGCGCCGCCGCCTTCGGCAATCCGCTGGCCGTCGACCCCACCACCTATATGGGCTTGGCGGTCGAAAAGTCCGAGATTAACGCCGCCCATGACGGCCACATCGTCCAATGCCCGACAGCCCCGGTTCCCGGCCGCGTCTATCAGCGCGTCGTGGACAACCGCATGCACGCCGATCTCAACCTGGTGGAAGATCTCCGCACCTCCACCGTCGGCGGCAAGCCGGTCTGCGTTTTCCTCAAGCGGCGTGAAGTAACCAAGCGCTTCCTCAATACGAACACAGAGGTGCTGCTGCGGACGCCGGAAGAAGTCTTCAGCCAAGCAGAACTGGATCAGATCAGCGCCTTCACGCGCGAGATCGGCTTGGATTGGGGCGGAGTGGATGTCCTGCGCGATCGCAATGACGGCAAGCTCTATATCGTCGACGCCAACAAGACCGACATGGGCCCGCCCATCGGACTCAACCTGCCCGACAAGATCAAGGCCACCTACATGTTGCGGGATGCATTCCGTAAGTTCGTCCTCGGCTGAGATCCGCTAATGGCGGCGAAAATTCCGTTCGTCCATGAGATGGACTTTGAATACGAGAAACCGCAGCAGGTCTCGCCGCTGATCCGGCGGCTCGTCGCCAAAAATCCCGGCCCGTTCACGTTTCGCGGCACCGGCGTCTACATTGTCGGCCACGGCGAAGTCGCCATCGTCGATCCGGGTCCGGACGATCCTGAGCACATCGAAGCGCTGCTGAAAGCCGTCGAAGGCGAGATCGTCACCCACATCCTCGTCACCCATCGCCACATGGATCACTCGCCCGCCGCGCATCCGCTGGCGGCGCGCACTGGCGCTAAGGTCTATGCGAGCACGATCCCGCCCAAGCCGAGCGAGTGCGATGCGCTGCGGCTCGAAGCGGGCGATGACCACTACTTCACACCCGACATCAATGTCGAAGACGGCGAACGTTTCAGCGGCCCAGGCTGGACGATCGAAGCCGTGTTCACGCCTGGCCATACGACCAACCACATGGCCTTCGCGTTGATCGAAGAGAATGCGCTTTTCCCCGGCGATCACATCATGGGCTGGTCCACGACCGTCATCGGCCCGCCCGATGGCGATATGACGGACTACTTCAACAGCCTCGAGTAAGTGCGCGACCGCGACTACGCAACCTTGTGGCCGACGCACGGCCCGCCGGTGCGCGATGTGCGCCCCTTCGTGCAAGCCTTCATCGATCACCGTCTCGCCCGCGAAGCGCAAATCCTGGCGCAGATGCAAGCCGGCAAGACCAATATCAAAGACATGGTCTCGGTGATCTACGCGGACGTCGACAAACGCCTCCACCCCGCGGCGTGCCACTCAGTGCTCGCGCATATGATCAGGCTCGTGCAGCTCGGCCGCGTGGTCACGCTCGATTGGAAGTCCCTCGCCGACACGAAGAAGTGAGTCACGCCAAACATGGACACCAGCACCAAACAATCCGCGAGACGAGCGACCCTGCCGGTGTGGGGCATGGTGGGCGTTGCGCTGCTGGTGAGCGTGGTGGTGCTAGGCGCGTTCACGCGGCCCGTCATCCGGGCGGAACACCTGCTGGCGGAGATCAGCGACCTGCGGGAGGCGAGCCGCACCACGGACAACGATTTCGGCCGCTATGTGCAGGCGGTGAACACGGACCTGCGCGGGGCAGGAGCGCAGGATCCCGATGGCGGCCAAGGCCTCGGAGCGGCGACCGCGCCGCCGGACCTGCGACCGCTGCTTGCGCTCGTCGCGGGTGAACAGGCGTCGGTGCTCGCGGAGAACGCCACCGCCGCGAACGCCCTGTTCGACCAGATGCGCCAGACGCTCGAGGCGGAGAATCGGTCATCGATCGCGCTGGCTCGCCACACCAAGAAGCTGCAGGAACAACAGGCCGCGTTCACCGTCGCGATGCTCCGACTGCGGAGCCAGATCGCCCAGGCCGAAGGGCGGGCGCGGCTGGCGGCGGCCCGCGCCAAGGCCGGCGCGGATAGCACGACTCCGCAGATGTCGCTCCACCCTTTGCTGGTCGAGGCCATGGACCTTGCGCTGCAGGTCAAGGACCTGGAGGCCGCCGAGGACACCGACACGATCAACAACGCCATCAACAATCAACTCGAGCCGTCGCTGGCCCGCCTCACCGACCTCGCGACGCAACTCGCCGAGAGCGACGAGAAGACCGCCACGCTGGCCATCACCGTCCAGTCAATCGTCACCTCGCTCAGGGGCGATCCGAACGTGGGCTCGACGGGCATCCTCGCGGCATATGGCGAACGGCGGCGGCTCGACGCCGAGGCAAGCACGATCCAGTCAAGGGGCTCGGCCCAACTCGACCGGGTCCGTCAGGTGCAGGAGACGCTGCGCGAACTCTCCGACACCCGCACCGCAACGGTTCGGGCAGCGCTGCGGGACTCACTGCGGTCGGCGATGCGGAGCGCGGTCGCCGCGTCGGTCGCTGGCGTGCTCGCCTTGACGGCCCTGGCCAAGGTGCTGGCCGGGAACGCGCGGCGGCAGGTGGTCAAGGTCCGCGAGGCCGAGGCGTTCCTCCGCCACACCATCGACTCGCTCAGCGCGCACACGGTCGTGATCGGCGGCGACGGGAGAATCCGCTCGGCCAACCGCGTCTGGGCGGAGTTCGCCGCCGCCAACGGCGGCGCGGGCCCCGATGCGCTGGAGGGCGGAGACTATCTGGCCGTCTGTGATCGAGCCGCCGCGACGGCGGAGGAGGCAGCCACGGTGGCCGCGGCGATCCGGGCCGTGCTGGCGGGCGATACCGCGCCCGCGACCGTCGAGTATCCCTGCGATGCGCCGAACGAGAAGCGATGGTTCATGTGCTCGATCCGCGGCTTCTCGCTCAGGAACGAACGCTTCGCGGTCATCTCGCACCACAACATCACCGCGATCAAGCTCGCCGAGTTGGAACTCACGTGGGCCAACGAGTCCCTTGCCAAGGCTCATGCGGAGGTGGAGAGGCGCGTCGAGCAACGGACCGCGCAGCTCGCCGTGGCCACCGAGGCGGCCCAAGCCGCCAGCAAGGCCAAGAGCGAGTTCCTCGCGACGATGAGCCACGAGATCCGCACGCCGCTGAACGGCGTGGTTGGGACGCTCGAACTGCTCGCGGGTACTGCGCTCAGCGAACAGCAGATGCGATACATCCAGATCGGCAAGTCCTCGGCTCACTCGCTTACAGCGGTCATCAACGACATCCTAGATTTCTCCAAGATCGAGGCGGGTAGGTTCGAGCTTTGCCACATCGAGTTCGATCTTCGCGGCATAGTAGAGGACGTCATGGAGGTGCAGGCGGTCAACGCGTCGGAGAAGGGCCTGGAAGTTGCATTCGGAATCAACCCGGCCCTGCCCGCGATCGTGCGCGGCGACCCCGATCGCCTGCGACAGATCATCATCAACCTCGTCAACAACGCCATCAAGTTCACGCAGCGAGGCTCGATCACGCTGCGAGTTGATCCCGTTGGCGATAGCCGAAATAGCCGCGTGCGCTTCAGTGTGACCGACACCGGGATCGGTATCCCGAAGGAGCGGATGGACCGTCTCTTCAAGGCGTTCTCGCAGACCGACGCGTCGTTCTCACGCAAGTATGGCGGAACTGGGCTTGGTCTGGCGATCTGCAAGCAACTCGCCGAACTCATGGGCGGCGCAGTGGGCGTGGAAAGCGACCTGGGTAAGGGTTCGACGTTCTGGTTCGAGGCAGTATTGCCAGCCGTGGTTGTTCCGGTGGACGCGCCGCCCGTCGCCGCAACGGTGGATTGCTGCTCGCTCCGCGTGCTCGTCATCGAAGATCATGATGTGCAGCGGGAGTTCATCGCCGAGTGCCTCACAGCGCTGCACTTCACGGTAGACACCGCCTCCGACGGTGACGCCGCGCTGGCGATGATGCTTGACGCCGACTCCGCGGGGCAGCCATTTGCTGTGGTGCTGACCGACCACGAGATGCCGGGAATGGATGGCATCGAGGTTGCGGTGGCGATGAAGTCGAGGTCTGAACTCGCAGGCATCCCCATCATCCTGCTGTCGTCGGCTCTCGACCTTGACCCGGCCCGGGTGCGGGCCGCGGGCTTCGCCTCGCACCTCACCAAGCCGCTTCGGCAGAGCACGCTGCTTGACGCGGTGATGGTTGCGGTTGCGCCTCAGGTCGGTGTGAGCCACCCTGTCCCCGTCCCTCAGCCCGCTGCACTTGCAGATCCGACCGATCTTCCCGCACCGACGCCTGCCACACCGCGGCTCCGCGTTCTCCTCGCCGAGGATAACGAGATCAACCAGTTGATCGCGTGCGAACTGCTCGGCAAGAACGGATTCGAGTGCACAGTCGCGGCCAATGGCGTTGCGGCGGTCGCGGGCGTGTTGAAAGACGCGTACGACCTTGTGCTCATGGATTGCCAGATGCCCGAGATGGACGGCTTTGATGCGACGCGAGAAATCCGCAAGCTGGAACAGTCCGGACAGCTCAGCATGCAGCACGGACGGCGGCTGCCGATCATCGCCCTCACCGCCAATGCCCTCAAGGGCGACCGCGAGCGTTGCCTCGAGGCCGGAATGGACGGTTACTCAACCAAGCCCATCGACCTCAAACACCTGAACGCCACGATCGAGACACTCTTGCCGCAAGAGCCGCGTGGGGGCCGCCCGGCTCAGGAGATTCCCATGTCCGAGCATCCTTTGTCCGACAGCAACCCGACCGCCAAGAGAAATGACTTGGTACGTCCACCTCTTGACTCGGTGGCCCTGCTTGAGCAGTGCGTGGGCAACGCAGCTCTCCTGGCGATGCTCTTTGACAAGTTCGAGAAGCAGGTCAAGGACGACCTTGTGCGGATCGAACAGGCACTCACAGCCAAGGACGCGGGACAGACATCGAAGGTTGCGCACGCGCTCAAGGGCGCGGCCGGGGCGCTCTCAGCGAACGACGTGCAACGGACGGCGGCGGCCATCGAACAGGCGGCTCGCGAGAACAGACTGGAAACCGCCGCGCAGTGCTTGACCGACCTGAAGACCGAAGTGGATCGCTGCCTGGCCTACCTGCCCACCGCCCGCGTTGCAGCGAAGGACGCGGCAGCGACCCCAAAGCCCTGATAGCGAGAGTCCATCATGAGACTTCTTGTTGCCGATGACACCGACATCTGTCGCACACTGATGCACACGACGCTTTCGAGCGCCGGATTCGATGTCATCACCGCGTCCGATGGAACAGAAGCGTTTGAGCGCGTGTGCGCCGGCGAGGCACGCATGGTGATCTCCGACTGGGAGATGCCCGGCATGACGGGGCCAGAGCTCTGCAGGAAGCTGCGGGCGGCCGACTTGCCCAGTTACATCTACGTCATGCTCGTGACCTCGCACAACGCGGCCGAGGAGCGAGTGGCCGGGCTGGCCGCCGGCGCTGATGACTTCGTCGCCAAGCCATTCAACCCTGCCGAACTCATCGAGAGAGTCCGCACGGCCGAACGCATCCTGTCGCTGGAAACGAGGGACGTGGCGATCTTCGCCATGGCGAAGTTGGCCGAGTCCAGAGACCCCGAGACCGGTGCGCACCTCGAACGCGTGCAGAGCTATGCCCG
>JAFLCM010000158.1 GCA_017303565.1 Planctomycetota bacterium | reverse complement strand
ACCTGGTACGGGCGCAGCAGCAGGTGCAGCGTCCCCGAGAACGGCGCGTCGGATGTATTGGCCACCGTGTACCGGATCGCGGTGTTCTCGCCGAGGGTCATCGGCTCCACGCGGATCGACTGGAGCGAGGCACCCAGGAGTTCGACCCGAGGCAGCGGAATCCTCCCGTCCGGCAGCGACGCGGTCGCCTTCCAGTCCGCCCACGTCTCAACCCCGTAGGCGTCGTACTCAAGCATCGGCTCGATCGTCATGCCCAACTTCCGAACCTCGACCTGGCCGTCCCCGCCGAGCAGCCCCTCGTGCTCCGCGCCCGGTTGCCCGAAAACCGCCCAAGTCACTTGCTCATCGAGGAACTGCCGGGGATACCAGCCCCGGGGCGACGACCGGGCGAGGATGCCCGCGATCCGATTCGGGTTGGTCGCGGCGTCACGCGGCAGGAGCATCACGCGCGCCAGCGTGCGCGGCGCACCGCGCACGCCGTCGAACCGAAGCGTGACGCGCTGGGCCTCACCGCCGTCGTACGCGTAGAACGCGGATCTTCCCTGCCGGGGCGGTGCCTTCAGCGCCCAGGGTTCTTCCCGCACGCCGTCGAGGGAAACCTCGGCTCCCGAGACCGCGACGGGCGTTTCGTTCCACGCCAGCATCACGCCGCCAAACTCCGCCGGGTCGCCGAAGTCGATCGTGAGCGCCGCGCCGCCGCGGTCCTCGTGCAGCGTGACGAGTTCCGCCACCCCGTTCACCATGCGCCCCGCCGGAGCGCCGTTCACCAGCACGTCCGCCGTTCCCGCGGGCTTGGAAGAAACACCCAGCGGCTCCAGCCGCAGGTCCGACAGCAACATGTGCCCTTTGCCAGCGTTCCCGCTCGCCGCTCCCGCCGCGCTCGACGTCACCGCGAACTCGATCGCTTTGATGCGCTCCAGCGGAACCTTCCCCCCGCCCGGCCCCCATGCAAAATCCAGTTGCCGCTTCACGTACCGCAGCCGCGACCACGCCGGCTCGTAGCGATAGTCCGGCGTCCGCACCCACCACACGTTGTCACCCGTCTGGTCGTACAACTTGAACTCAAGGTCGTTCACGAAGCCTTGCGCCTGACCATTCAGCAGCACCCCCGACGACCCCATCAGCGCGAACCCCACCCTGTAGTTCACCGGCAGCGCCAGGTCGAGCTCTCGCCGCACGATGCAGTACCCCGACCCGCGCTTGAAGTCGAAGTCCATCCGCAGCGCGGAGGTCTCGCTCCCGTCCGGGCCCGTCAGCCGCACGCTCGACACCTTCCCCTCCACACCGTCGGACGCCACGATCTGCCACCTCGACGCGTCCGAAAAATCATCGACCACCATCGGCGTCGTCGGAGCGCCGGCGGCCGCCCGCGCCGGGCTCGGCGGCGGGGTCGACCGATCATTCTGCGCGCTGGCGGGCCCGTGCACCACCACAAGCCACGCGCAAAGGGCGAGAAGCAGACCCCTGAGGGTCACGCCGGAGATGTTGGGTTTTGGAACCATGTAAGCGTTTGCATTCTCCCGGCTATGATGCACCCTGTCAATGGTCTCGTCGCTCCGATGGGCGACATTCTCACCGGAGCGTTCCAGCGTGCCATCATCGCCCTTGTCCGAGTCGTCGTGCCAGTTTCCGAAGGGGTTTGTCTGGGGGGCCGCCACCAGCGCGTACCAGATCGAGGGCGCCGCCCGCTCGGATGGCCGCGGAGACTCCGTCTGGGACGCCTACTGCCGCCGACCCGGCTCCGTCTGGCAAGGCAACACCGGCAACGTCGCCTGCGACCACTACCACCGGTCCGCCGAGGACGCCGCGCTCATGCGCGAACTCGGCCTCAACGCCTACCGCTTCAGCATCTCATGGACCCGCGTGCTCCCCGAGGGGACCGGAAAGGTCAACGACGCGGGCCTCGGTTTCTACGACCGCCTCGTGGACACACTGCTCGCCGCCGGTGTCACGCCTTGGGCCACGCTGTTCCACTGGGACTACCCGACCGCCCTCTTCGAGCGCGGCGGATGGGGCCACCGCGACAGCGTCAGGTGGTTCGCCGACTACACCCGTGTCGTCGTCGACCGCCTCTCCGACCGCGTCCGCCACTGGATGACGCTCAACGAGCCGCACATTTTCATCGGCGGCGGCCCCGATATGGGCCCGCAGGCCCCCGGCACCAACCTCCCCGTCGCCGAACGCCTCCAGCACCTGCACCACGCCCTGATGGCCCACGGCGAGTCCGTCCGCGTCATCCGCGCCCACGCCAAGACGCCGCCGAGCGCCGGCTGGGCCCCCTGCGGCGTCATCGGCATCCCCATGACCAGTTCCGACGCCGACCGCCGCGCCGCCGAGGCGTGGACACACGGCGTCCGCGGGCACAACCTCTGGAACAACGCCTGGTACGCCGACGCCGTGCTCTTCGGCCGCTACCCCGAAGAGGGCCTCCGCGTCTACGCCGCCAACGCCCCGCGCGTGAGCCCCGGCGACATGGAGACGATGCACGCCCCGCTCGATTTCTACGGCGTCAACATCTACAACGGCTGGCTCGTCCGAGAAGGGAAGGACGGAGCGCCCGAGTTCGTCGCCCAGCGCCACGACGGCTATGACAAAACCCAACTCGACTGGCCCGTCGAGCCCGAGTCCCTCTACTACGGCCCGCTCTGGCTCTGGGACCGCTACAAGACCCCCGTCGTCATCACCGAGAACGGCCTCACCTCCATGGACTGGGTCCACGCCGATGGCAAGGTCCACGATCCCCAGCGCATCGACTTCACCCGCCGCTACCTACTGGAACTCCGGCGTGCGATCGCCGACGGCGCCAACGTCGGCGGCTACTTCCACTGGTCCATGCTCGATAACTTCGAGTGGGAGAACGGCTACCGCCAGCGCTTCGGCCTTGTCCACGTCGACTACCGCACCCTCAAGCGCACGCCCAAGGACTCGTTCCACTGGTACAAGAAGGTCATCGCCACCCGCGGCGGGGCGCTCGCGCACAACCCGTTCGCCTGATCGCGTGAATCAGCGGGCGCTGGCCCCGAGCTCCGCGTCCAGCGCCTGCCGAGCCCACTTCCCGCACAGCCATACCACGAAGACGAGCACCACCAGCCCCACGCCGATCCCCACCCACTTCCACGGGCCGGTTCCCTCGCTCACCTTCTCGATGCTCCCGACCGCCGCCCCGATGTACGCGGCCAGCACCGTGCGCGGCGCGATCCCAACCCCCGTGCCGATCAGGTACACGAGCGGATTCACCCGCACGCTGCTCATCACCATGTTGGTCAAGGCGAAAGGTGAGTTCGGTGGCACCCGCACCAGCGTCACCAGCGTCAGCGCCCGCCCGAACGACCGCCCCACCAGCGCGTCCCGGATCACCCGCGCCCGGGGGTGACGCTCGATCACCTGCATCACCCGTTGGCGCGCGATCAGCCCCCAAACCAGATAGCCCACCACGCTCCCCAGCACCGCGCCCGCCACCGCCAGCCCCGAACCCCACGCGAACCCGAAGAACACCCCCGCGCCGAAGCTCAGCGCGTATGTCGGCATGAGCGCCAGCCCCGTCGTCAGCGCAAACGCCAGCACGAACACCGCCTGCCCCGTCACGCCGTGGGACTGCACCCACTCCTGCAGCCGCAGCGCGAACGCGATGAACACGAACCCGCCCAGCGCCGGCAGCACCGCGGCCACCAGCGCGGGCAGCCCCACCGTCGCGCCCATCTCCCGCGCCATCTGCTCGACTTCGGAGGTCTTCTGCTCGTCGGGGTTCGGCTGTGCCATCAGCCGAAGCATAACTGCCGGTTCGTCCGGTGTCCGCCGAACGCGGGGCGAACGCGCCCGCCGCAACAACCGCCCGGCACGCCCGTACCATCATGGCCATGAACATCAAGACGGTCGTGCTGGCGTCGTGCGGGTGGTTGGCGGTATGGCCGGGCTGCGTGTCCGCCGGCGTTCCCGGATCGGACCGCTCAAACCACTGGCACGCCGCCGCGGCCGTCGAGGACGACCGCTGGTTCGGCGGCGGCGACGACGACAAGGACATCCGACCCTACGACGGCATCCCCCGCTCCGCACGCCTCATGGAGCGCTTCAACGGCAAGCGGAAGTTCCGCGCCCCCTCCGTCGGCACCGTCTGGGTCGGCGACGAGGGCCGCGAACGCCAGGTCATCTCGATCAAGGTCAAACGCGGCGACACCGTCGAGGTCGACCCCGACAAGGACCGCGTCAAAAAGAACGACGAGGTCGTCTACGACCGCAACCTCGAACGCCGCAACACCCACAACATCTTCTTCAAGCCCGACCGCGACGCCGACTGGGACTCCGATTCCACCTCGTCGTACGACGGCATCCCCCACAGCGCCAAGCGCGTCAAGAGCGGCACCGGCGTGGTCCGCTTCAAAGCCGCCAAGACCGGCCGCGTCTGGATCGGCGACGACGAACGCGAACGCCAGATCGTCGCCCGCGAAGTCGTCAAGGACGACGTGATCGAGGTCGACCCCGAGAAGAACCGCGTCACCCTCAACGGCGCTTCCATTTACGACCGCAACCTCGAACGCCGCAACGAGCACTCGATCTTCTTCCGCGAGGAGAAGGGCGGCTCCGGGGGTTCAGGCGGCTCTGGTGGAGGCGGAGGTTCCAAGCCGCCCAAGGACCCCAAGCCCGAGGACGTCAAGCCCGGCAAGCCCGACAAGGACTCGGGCCAGACCGCCGGCGCGGGCCACCCCTCACAACTCAAGGGTGCCTCCCGCGTTGCCCGCGGCAAGGGCACGCTCTCCTTCACCGCGAAAGAACACGGCGAGTTCTGGGTCTACAACCCCGCCGAAAAGAAGATCGTCGCCGTCGGCGCGCTGAAGAAAGGCAAGATCCGCAGCGTCGACCCCGCCAACAACACGACCACCTGCCCCTCCGGCGCCCGGTCTTTCGAGAACTACATCCCCGGCGCGGATCACGAGATCTTCTTCAAGAAGACCTGACCCAAACCGGTCCTGAACCGAACCGGCCCTAACCCGAGCCGATCGCGCCGTTCAATGCCCAGCGCGCCCGCACGCTTCCAGGCACGCCGCCGCCGCCTCATCCGCCTGCGCCCGCAGTTCCGGCACGGCGATGCTCTCCCACAGGTCGGCGCGCCGCAGCGGCCCCACGCAGAACAGCGCCCGCGGTTCGCCCGCCGCGCTTTTCAACCGGCACGAACCCGGCGGCTCGCACAGCGCCCCCAGCCCCAGCGGGTCCCGCACCACCAGCCCGCGCTTCAGCAACGACCGCATCAAGGGGTCCGCGCCCCGCGCGATATCGGGGTTGGGCCCCGTGCAGACGATCAGGCGCCCGAAGCGGAGCGATTCGCTCCCGCTCGTTCCGCCGTGGACCTCGACCACGACGCCGTCCGACTCCTCACGCCACGCCCGCACCCGCCCGGCCCGAACGCTCAGCCGCCCCTCGCGTGTCAGCGCCTCCACGCGGCGGATCAGTGCCGGGTCCACGCGGTGGCGGTGCACGTCCCACAAGGGGCGAAGGTGCCGGACGAACCGTTCGCGCTCCGCCGTGCTCCACGAAAGCCACGCCCCGTGCGTATGTGGGCGCAGCGCGTCGATCACGTGCGTCCAGTGGGCCGCCCCGCCCGCGCACGGATCGAGCGACTCGATCCGCCCCCGCACCCACCGCAGCGCCGCCAGCGGCGACGACAGCACGCCCACGCTCGGCGCCGGATCGAACGTCGGCAACCCGCTAAGCGGATCGGCCCGGTGCGCCCGCGGCAGCCGCCCGTGCCGCGACACCGCGGTGATCGGCCCCTGGTGCCCTCGACCCACCAGCGTCAGCAACACGTCGAGCATCGTCAGCCCCGTGCCGAGGATGCCCACGTGCTCGTCCGGTCCGATCGCCTCGATCGCCCCCGGTCGCCACGGGTTGGCGATGACCCGCGAACCGCCCGAAGAATGCCGAACGTCCGGTGGGTCCGGCTCCAGGTGCCCGGTGCACAGCACCACCGCGTCGCACCGAGTCCCCGCGCCGCTTGCATCCGCAAGCACGAAGCCCCCGCTCGCGGGCTCCATCGCGTTCACGCGTGCCGCGCAAACCTCGACCTCGACCCCCGCGCCCGGTGCCTCGCGCAGCGTCCGCTCCCAGATGTCCGCCAGATACGACGCGTACCGCGT
>JAFLCM010000157.1 GCA_017303565.1 Planctomycetota bacterium | reverse complement strand
GCGCCCGGCCCGCCCGGACCACCGCTCGGCGGACCCGAACGCGGCGGACCGAACCCCGGCTTCCGCGCCCCGAACTTCGGCGGGGGAACGTACGGCACGCCCGTCCGCGCCGCCTCCGCACGCATCGCGTCCTCCATCTGCTTGTCGTACCGGAACTTGTTCGACCGGTGGTCCATCAGGAACTCCACCTTGTTCGCCAGTTCCCGCTTGGTCAGCTTGTGCAGCAGCTTCCGCGCCTCGAGCATGTTCGAACGCCGCGACAAGTGCACCAGCACCAACCGCTGGCACTCCAGCACCGGCAACCACTCCAGGATGTGGTTCAGGTGCATGTGCTTGCCGATCTGCGCCCGATCGACGTGCCCCTCCTCGAAGAACGTGCACTCGCAGATCACCACCTGCGCCTTCCGCACGTCGTCGCGGATCAACTGCGGCCCCGGCGCCGTATCGCCCAGGAACGCCACCAGCGGCACCTCAAGGGTCCGCGTGATGTCCATCCCCTTGTCCTTCAGTTCCCGCAGCTTCTCCTGCGGCAGTTCCGCGTACTCGGGCCGCAGCTTGCTCCGCTTCTCAACCACCACGTACCCGCACGACGCCTGCGCGTGCTCAACCTCGAACATCCGCAGGATGATGTTGTTCTTGAGCTCGACCTCCTGACCCGGGTCCATCTCGATCAGGTTGTAGGGCGTCGTCTGGCCCTCCAGGTCGATGTACCCCTCCATCATCCGCCGGATCGCCTTACCCAGGTCGCGGTGACAGATGATCGTCGCGGGGTCCATCCCCTGAAACTTCCGCTGCGAGCAGTAGTACGCCAGGCCACCGATGTGGTCCATGTGGCCGTGCGTGATCGCCGCGTACTTCGCCGCCAGCATCGGACGCGGGCAGATGCCCATGTCGAACGCGATGTCCAGCTCGGGAACCATCACGCTCGTCGCCTCGCCGGCGATCGACGTGCCCTGGACGCGGAACGGCGGGATGAACAGGAAGCCGAGTCCTGCCTCTTTGGCGGGTGGCTTGGGGAGCATCAGAACAACCTCCGGCGCCGGACGCTGGCCCGGTGCGGCACAAGATTCAGACCCATCGCCGCGCAGTGGACGCCACTCCGAGGCGACCCAATCGTAGGATCGATCCCGCGCGCCGGACAACCGCCTTGGCGCGGCCCCCGCACGCCTACAAGCCTATTCCCCCACGCCCTCACAGGCACCGACTCACCCCGCCAGCACCTCGCCGATCGCTCGCACCGCGCGCCCGTGAAGCGCCGCCGGCGCCACCAGAATCCCCGAGTTCTTCTCCAAACCTCGCCCGTGCGAGAAGTCCAGCGGACGCCCCAGCGCGTCGCTCACCGCGCAGCCCGCCTCCACCGCCACCAGCGCCCCCGCCGCGTGGTCCCAGATCCTCTCAACGTACCCCTTCCTCGACGGCATCCGCAGGTACATGTCCGCCTGACCCCGCGCCACCACCGCGTACTTCGCCTGGCTGTCGAGCCGCGCCGGCTCCGCCGGATCACCCAGTTTCTCCAGCACTCGCTCCGACGCGCTGTGGTCGCTGTGCGCCGACTCCACGCTCTCGCACATCCTCACCGGCTCGCCCTCGGCGGGCTCCAGGCGGCGCACGTGCACCGGCGCCGCCCCCGCGTCATCCCCCGGCAACTCGTACACGCCCCCGCCGCTCTCGGCCACGTAGATCACCCCCGACGGATCAGGATCGTCAAACGGCCGCGAAAAATCACGCGACAGGTTCGGGCACCCCAGCACCCCGATCATCGGCACGCCGTGCTCGATCCACGCCAGACTCACCGCGTACTGCTCCCCGCGCAGAAAACCCTTCGTCCCGTCCACCGGGTCGAGCGTCCAGAACCCGTGCAGCGAGTCGCCCCGCGCCGGCTCGGCCCCGCCGAGGTCGATCGCCTGCAGCACATCGTCCAGCGTCGCGTCGTCCCACTCGGTGCGCACCGCGTTCAAGACCGCGTCGGCGAGCACCCGGTCCCCCGCGCCGATCCGCTCGCGCAGCATTTTCGAGTCTTCCTCCCCCACCAGCGCCACCCTGCCCAAACCCAGCGCCAGCGCCCGCGCCACCAGCGCCTGCGACGCAAAGTCCGCCACCGTCACCGGGCTCTTGTCGTCCTTGCTCGCCGAACGGATCGACGCGAGGTCACGCTGCACCACCCGGCAAACCCGGCACGCGGCGGCAACGGCGGTCAGAGCGGCTTGAAGTCTTCGGGTGTGGTCGGACATGATCAACGGTATGTCGCGCAATCCGCCCTCGGAGAAGCCGCAGCCGAGTGCCACAAGTGCAGCGGCGCGACGGCGAATCCGCCCGACGCGCAACCCGCGGAAGAAGTCCCATCGCCGTCCTCTTCGATCTTCAGTCCCGCACCCCGGCCCCGGAGGGGCCGCCGAATGTAGCCACGGGTGGAGCGGAGTCCGACGCGCCACCCGCCGAAGGCGGGTCGCGCCGGACGGAGCGCAACCCGTGGAAAGACGCCCCCTTTCTCCTCCTCGCCCCGGAGGGGCGTACCTCGCCGGGCAGGCCGAGCATCACGGGAGCGAGGACTTCAACTTCGAACTCCTGCGGCTCCTCCGCGCTCACGGCGTGGAGTTCGAAGAGAAGTACGTGTTCGACTGAGCGCCCGCGCGCAGTGTCAACTCCTCTGCCCCTCGGGGGCAGGAGCGAAACCACAACTTCGCTTCCACGGGTTGCGCTGCGCCCGCGAAAGAGCGCGCTCCGCTCCACCCGCGGCGACAGCCCGTCGCCCTTCCTGACCAAATACCTCTCATCCGGCGCCTCTGAGGCGCGAGCACCACCCCGAAGCCGCTCCGGGGTCAGCGCCTTCTCGACCAGCGCTCACATCCCCAGATACGCCAGACACGCCTTCACCGAATCCTCCACGCTCATCGTCGCCGGCTTCAGCACCAGCTCCGGCTTCGTCGGCGCCTCGTACGGGTCGTCGATCCCCGTGAACCCCTTGATCTCGCCCGCGCGGGCCTTCTTGTACAGCCCCTTCGGGTCGCGCTGCTCGCACACGTCGATCGGCGCGTCCACGAACACCTCGATGAACCGCAGCCCCGCCTTCTCGTGCACCGCACGCGCCTTGTCGCGGTCCGCCGTGTAGGGGCTGATGAAACTCGTCAGCGTCACCATCCCTCCATCAGCGAACAACTTCGCCACCTCGCCGATCCGCCGGATGTTCTCCGCACGGTCCTCGGCGGAGAACCCCAGGTTGTTGTTCAGCCCGAAGCGGATGTTGTCGCCGTCGAGCCGGTACGCGGGAACCCCCCGCTGCACCAGCACCTGCTCCAGCGCGCTGGCGATGGTGCTCTTGCCCGAGGCCGACAGGCCGGTGAACCACATCGTGCAGCCCTTGCACTTGAGCGCCGCCCACCGCTCATCCCGCGTCAGGTTGCCCTCGTGCCAGTGAATGTTCGTCGCTTTGCTGGAACTCATGGGGCAGATGGTAGCCCCCACACCCGCCGCAACAGCCCACCGAACGCGCCCATCCCCGGCACCCGCCGCCCCAGACGCCCGACCAGCCCCAGAACCCGCTCCCGCTCGTGCCCGCGCGGGATCAGGACCGCCGCGATCGGCAGCCACACCACCCCGAGCACCGCCCCGCAAGCCGCCAGCTTGAGCAGCGACGCCGCCCCCGGCGTCCACGGCCCCAGGTACACCGCCATCGCCTCCCCCAGCGCCACCACCGGCAGCACGCTCAGCAACGGCCCCACGTACACGCCCCGGTACTGATCCACGATCCCCAGCCCGGTCGCCTTCTTGATGAGCACCGGAACGTACACGCCGTACATCGCCACGCTCGTCACGCTCGTCACCCACGCCGCCAGCGCGATCGCGTCACGCCCCCACGCCCCCGCGAACGCCGCCAGCGCCGCCCACGTCAGCACGCCCTTCAGCACCGTCATCACGATCAGGGCCGGCGCGAACCGCCGCAACTGACCCATCCCAAACAGGATCGTGATCGCCGAGCACCCCGCCTCGATCACCACCACCGCCGGCGCCAGGATCAGCACGAAGTGCCGAACGATCCCGATCGCGTCCGCGGCGCTCAGCCCCGCCTCCCGCAGCGCCGCGTCGGTCTCCAGTTTCCGCCCCAGCCAGGCCGTGATCAGCGGCGCGACGAACACGCACACCACCGCGCCGTAGAACGCCGTGATCGCCGCCGTCGACCGCATCGCCGTCATCAGCAGCCTTCGAGTCGTCTCGTGCGCCCCACGCTCGTGCAGGTCCGCCGTCACCGCCTCCGCCCCCATGAACAGCCCGCCCCCCAGGATCCGCATGTACCCGCGCAGCGTGTTGACGATCGCGTACACCCCGTTAAAGACCGGCCCGAAGAACGCGTTCAGCGCCACCTGGTCGATGTACCAGTAGAACTGGTTCGAGATCGGCAGGCTGCTCGACCACCCCATCGCCTGCGAGTAGTGCCCCACCAGCGCCGGGTCCACGTCGCGCCGGCTCACCCGCGCATCGCTCTCCAGCACGTGCGCCCGCCCCACGCACACCGCGATGTGCGCCGCCCGCACCCCCAGCCGCCCCAGCACGTACCACGTCACGAACGATCCCTCCGGCGCCAGCCACAACACCGGCAGCGCCACCACCAGATCCTGCAGCCGCTCGAACGTGCGGTGAACGTTGTTCTCCACCACCCGGTGCGCCGCCAGGAACAGGTTGATCCACGGCGCCGTCGCCAGCATCACCACCAGCATCAGTCCCTCGCACAGGATCATCAGCCGCACCGCGTCCGCATCACCCTCGGGCAGCCTCGGCAGAAACCCGTTGAACGGCGTCAGCACCCCCGTCAACACCAGCGCCACCACCGCCGCCGCCAACGACGCCGCGAACGCCGACGAAAAGGCCCGCCTCCGCGCCGCCCCGTCGCCCGACGCCCACGCCGCCGACAACTCACGCGTCAGGAGCGGCTGGATGAAGTCCTGCAGCGCGAACCGCACCAGGTTGAAGAACAGGTACAACCCGCACAGATCGAGCCCCATCGCCCCGATCAGCATCGGGGTCATCACCAGGCTCACGCCCAGCATCACCGCGTACCGCGACCAGTTCATCGCGATCAGGAGCGCCACATACGCGCCCGTCGCCCGCTTCCCCTCCGCCGCCGGCGCGGGTACATCCTGCGGGTTTGAAGCCGGTTCGGGCATGGGCGTTGAATCTATCGGCCCAACACGCCCCGCGGTTCGACCCCGCAACCCCCTCACCGCGCTCTTTCCCCAACCCGCTTCACCATCGGCGACAGCCGCTCGCCCACGAACCCGTTCAGGTCCGCCGCCTCCTGCGCCGACTGCGCCTGGTTCCACAGGATCGCCCCGTCCGCCCCCGCCTGCCGCGGCACCCGCAGCATCGCCTCCAGATCGCCGTCATTCACGAACTCGCCCCCGAACAGCCCCGTGTGGTCGTACCGCACCCACAAAAACGCCACCACCGGCTTCCCGCCTCCCAGCCGCCTGCTCAACTCCACCCGGTTCCGCATGTCCGTCACATACGCCGTCAGCGAGCGCTTCCCCTTCGGGAACGCCGAGTCCGACGGCGGCAGCCCCGGGATGTCCGTGTACAGGCACGGATACAGCGCATCGCTCGCCTCCCACAGCCACTTCATCCGGTCCTCGAACCGCTCGTACGTCGGCCACGGCAGCGCGTAGTACCCCCACTTCGCCCGCGGACGCACCGCCTTCGCCTTGCGGATCGTCTCCAGCATGAACCGCTTCGCCCCCGATTCGTAGTTCGCCTTCGCCAGCCGCTCCGCGTCCGCGTCCGACCACCTCGGATCGCTCCGCTTCACCAGCGCCACCGACCGCTCGCGGTACTCCTTCTTCGTCAGCTCCCACACCGGGTCCCACGACTCGTAGTCCAGGACCGCCCACCCGCTGAAGTTCGGATCGGGGATGTCGCGCTGGATATCCCGCTCCAGTTCGCTCAGGTGCGCCCGCAGATCCGCCCGCTGCAGGCGAGCAGCCTGGCGCTCGTCGCGCTCGGGGTGCAGATCTACCATGCGGTTGAGGCCGCCGACCCGATCGTCATGGCGATCCCGTGGCTCGCCACAGCCCCTGTCGCGCCCGTGTGCATGCTGGGCGGGGTCGCCGGGCTCGCCATCCTCAGCCTCTCCAGCGACTGCCGCGACGAGCA
>JAFLCM010000156.1 GCA_017303565.1 Planctomycetota bacterium | reverse complement strand
CGTCGAAAACGCGCCGGAGCCCGACGGCGAGCGCACCGAGATCTCGATCCAGCGCGCGTCGCCGGTGAACGCCGAGAATCCGAAGTCGAGTTGCACCGCGAACCGTCCGTTCACCACGTTCACGCTCGAAGCGTTGAGCGTCGGACCGACCTGCGAGCCTCCCGAGACAGCGTCGAACAGGCGGAACTCGAAGTCCGCCGACGCGTTCAGGGGCACCGACGCGTTCTTCACCTCGCCCTGGTAGGTGAACGAGGAGCCCGCGGGCGGACGCGCCTCGGCGGTGGTCACCAGCGACGAACCGGACGCGAGCGCGAGGACCCAGGCGGCGAGGCGGTGAGAACGCTTCATCGGTTTCTCTCTTCTTCTTCCGGGGATGGAACCCCTCCGGGGCGGACGGCACGCCGCTTCAATCGCGGCGCGAGTGGTTGAAAATAACCCAAGCGGACCGAGTGAGGAAGCACCTTTTTCAAGTTTCTGCGGCAGCACACCTCTCAATCATGGGAAACCCCCACCTGAGGGTGACAGCAGACTGTCCCTGCTTCCGAGAATCCGCCCATTTGCGTTCCCGGTCTTGCCCCCCCACCATGCCGCGCCGATGCCCTTCCACCCCCTCGGCCTGCTCGGCTACGCCGTCCTGCTCATGCTCGCCTTCTGCATGGGCGAGAACCGGGGTCGGATCCCGTGGCGATTGGTGACGATCGGAACGCTGCTCCAGGCCGGGATCGCGGCGTGCATCCTGAAAATCCCGGGCGTGATGGATGTTTTCGAGGGCGCGGCGTGGCTGGTGGACCGCCTGATCGCGCAGTCCGACGCGGGCATCGCGTTCCTGTTCGGCAACGAACTCGGTCGCCCGACGGGGCCTTGGGGCTTCATCTTCGCCGTCAAGGTCCTGCCGATCATCGTGTTCTTCGCGTCATTGATGAGCGTGCTGTACCACCTGAAGGTGATGCAGCGACTGGTCGCCGGGTTGGCGTGGCTGATGCGCCGGACCCTGGGCGTCACCGGGTCCGAGGCGATGTGCATGGCCGCGGGGATCTTCCTTGGGCAGACCGAAGCGCCGCTGACCGTCCGCCCTCTGATCGGCTCGATGACACGTGCGCAACTGATGACGGTCATGGTCGGCGGTTTCGCCAACATCGCCGGCAGCGTGCTCGGCGCATACGTCCTCATGCTCGGGGGCGACGACCCGGCCCAGCGCGTCCTCTACGCCAAGCACCTGATGGCGTCGAGCGTGATGAGCGCCCCGGCGGCGTTCGTCATCGCGCGGATGCTCGTCCCGGAGACCGAGACTCCGCCGCCCGAGGACGCCGCCACGCTGCTGTCCGGCTCGGTGAACCAGGAGCCCGCGACCAACGTCTTCGACGCCGCGGCGCTTGGCGCGACCGACGGGCTCAAACTCGCGGCCAACGTCGGGGCGATGCTGGTGGCGTTCGTGTCGCTGCTGGCGGTGATCAACTGGGCGCTCGCGGGCCTGGGCGGGCTGGCGGGCGCGCCGAACTTGAGTCTTGAGATGATCCTCGGCCGCCTGTTCGCACCACTCGCGTGGACCATGAGCGTGCCGTGGGAGGAGTCGCACGTCGTCGGCTCCCTGCTGGGCCAGAAACTGGTGGCCACCGAGTTCGTCGCGTACACCAACCTCGCATCGATGATGCACCCGGCGCCTCTCGCTGACGGGAGCGTGCCGGCGCCGGCGCTCAGCCCGCGCTCGGCCCAGATCGCCGCCTACGCGCTGTGCGGGTTCTCGAACTTCGCGTCGATCGCGATCCAGATCGGCGGGCTGACGATCCTCGCGCCGCACCGGCGCAAGGACTTCTCGTCCCTGGCGCTGCGGGCGATGCTGGGCGGGGCGCTGGCGACGCAGATGACCGCGTGCGTGGCCAGCCTCTTCATCTGACGACGCTCTGCGAGTCCAACCGCTTCACACGCACGACGACCCGAAGTTCCCGAGCAGCATCACGAGGTCCGCGGTGTCCACGACGCCGTCGGCGTTGAAATCACCGGTGCGGAGCGGCTCGCCGGAGTCTCCGAAGACGGCGAGGAATCGCGGGAGGTCGTTGGTGTTGACCACGCCGTTGCCGTCGATGTCGCCGGCGCAACTGGTGCCCTGGAACTCGTACGCGCCGTGTTCGACGGTGTTGCCCGGGGTGTTGGGCGTGCCGGGGTCATCGGCGTTGCGGTTTCGCCACGAGGTCTCGAAGACGATGGCCTCCCCCGTGTTCCCGTCGCCGTCCTGGTCGCTGTAGTCGTCGTCGATGGTGCCGGTCGAGAGCACGTCGATGCTCGGGGATCCGGGCTTGAGGCGGAGGTCCTCATCGCCCGTACCTGCGACCCCGTCGGAGCCGAGCATCGAGATGAGCAGGGGGTCCGTGCTGACCACACCGTTGCCGAGCGACCCCGGCGCGTTCTGGACCACGCTGGCGTTGATCGCAGCGGTCCCGCCGTTCACGATCTGGACCTGATTGTTGAGGCCCTGCGGGTTGGTGTTGCCCCAGACAATCAGGCCGCGGGCGTTGCCGCCGGTCGTGTTAAGGAACAGCACGGCCTGGGTGCTGTTGAGCAGTGAGGTGTTGGCGGCAACGGTGCAGTGGCTGAGCGATACGGCGCCCGCGCCCTGGATGTCGATCCCCGAGATGGTGTCCGAACGGTTGCCGGTGACCACCAGTTGACTGAGCACGGCCGAAGACGAGGCGGACTGGATCGCGGCCCGGTTCGCGAAGTTGTCGCGCACGATGCAGTTGAGGACCCTGGGCGAGCCGCCCGAGACGTACACCGCGGAACCGCTGTTGCTCGGCGGCGGGTCGTTGGCGTTGCCCCCGCGGATGATGAACCCGTCCAGGATCGCGCCGGAGTTGACGTTGATCGCGCGCACGACACGGAACGAGTTGTCGCCCCGGTTGCCGAAGTTCGGCGCGTCGTCGCCGTTGATGTCGCCCGAGAGGACGCTGACGAACAGCCGCGGGTTCCGCTGGTTCGCGGCGGTCTCGCTGCCGAAGAACCCGCCCAGCACCTTCACGCCCGATTTGAGCACGAACGACACCGAGCGGGGGCTGGGGGTCGCCGGCGTCGCCGGCTTGTAGGTCCCCTTGGCCACCCAGATCTCATCGCCCGACGCCGCCACCGTCAGCGCCGACTGCAGGCTCGTGTACGCGTTGGCCCAGGACGTTCCGTTGTTGGCGCCCACCGCGTCGGCCTTGACGAACCGAACCGCCCCGGAGGCCGTGGCGGCGCACAGGGCGAGAGCCAGAGCCGGCGTGAACAACCTTGCAAGCACGAGCGCACTCCTTCGGGTTGGCATCAGGGCACGAGCCCTTTGACCCGCGGCGGGGCGGGTCGCCAAGTATGCGCCGGGATTCCCGGAAAACAACGGTCTTTCTGGACCACAACCGACCGGACCGATCGATTCCGCGCGATCCGGTCGGTCCGTCAGCCCCTCGCCGGCGAGATCACACCCCGACACTCCCCAAACCCAATCCGCCGGAACCCCTCGCGTTCGCACCACGCGCGGAAGATCACCTCGTCGCCGTCGTGCAGGAACGTGCGCGACTCGCTGGTGGGCAACTGGATCGGCTTCCGCGGCTGGCCCGGGCCTTCCCAGGTGAGTTCCAGCAGGCACCCGCGCGAGTCCGGCGTCGGTCCGCTCACCGTCCCCGTGCCCATCAGGTCGCCGGGCTCCAGGTTGCACCCGTTGCTGGTGTGGTGGGCCACGAGCTGCGCGGGCGTCCAGTAGAGGTCCTTCAGGTTGCCAAGGCTCAGGCGGTGCGGAGCCACGGAGCGCTTCTTCATCTCCGCCGTCTGCAGCAGCACCTCCATCCGGATGTCGAAGGCGCCGAAGTCCTGGTCGTACGGGTCGTGCAGGTGCGGCAGCGGCGCGGGGTCGCCCGGGTCGCGCTTCATCGCGTGCGTCCGGAACGGCTCCAGCGCATCGAGCGTGACGACCCACGGCGAGATGCTCGTCGCGAAGTTCTTCGCCAGGAACGGGCCCAGCGGCTGGTACTCCCACTTCTGCACGTCCCGCGCCGACCAGTCGTTCAACAGCACCATCCCGAAGATCTGCTCCCACGCCTCGTCGATCGGCACGGCGTGGCCCAAGTCCGTCCCCGGGCCGATGACCAGCCCCATCTCCAGCTCGTAGTCCAGCATCTTGCACGGCCCGAACGAGGGCGGCGTGGGCGCGGCGCCCGGAGCGTCGTCCGACTTGGTCTGCCCATTAGGGCGCACCACCGGCGTCCCGCTCGCCACGATCGACGACGCACGCCCGTGGTAGCCGATCGGCACCCACTTGTAGTTCGGCAGCAGCGGGTTGTCCGGTCGGAACATCCGTCCGACGTTCGTCGCGTGGTGCACCGACGCGTAGAAGTCGGTGTAGTTCGGCACCGGGTCCATCGGCATCAGCATGCGCACGCTCTTCATCGGGCGCAGCGCCAGCGTGCGGGCCTTGCGGTCGTTCTTCAGTTCCGTGTTCGACGACGAGAACAGCTCCACCAGCCGCGAGCGCACGCCCGACCACGCCTGGGGATCGAGCCACGGCGCGGCGAGGAAATCCTCGAACTCCGCCGCGGAGTCGTCGTCCTCCGCCTCGCCGAGCAGCCCCGACTCCATCAGCGCGAAGAGGTCGACGCACTGGTCACCCAAAGCCACGCACGGGAAGGCCCCGAGGTCGGCGCCCTCGATCACGCCGATGCCGAACGGCAGGTTCTGCAACGGGAAGTCCGTCGCCGGGTCGTTGGCGCTCTCCAGCCACGAGGTGAGCGAGACGTCATGGGTTTCGTCAAGGGGCATGGAGGGCTTTCGGGGAGAGGGGCGAGGGTCTGGGGTCGACAGAGTCTTCTAGCCCTCAAGGCGGGCCAGGCGTGATTCGAGGGCCTCGATCCGGCGGGCCATGTCTTCGATGCGTTCGAGCAGCGCCGCGACGCCGGCGGCGTCCACCTCGGCGTACTCGCCACGCGGGGACCGCTCCGCGCCCGAGTGAGCGGGCGACGCGTCGAGAGGGTGCAGGTCCGGGCAGAGCAGTTGGACGTACCGCTCGGCACGCTCGCCGGGGCGACGCTCCAGCCGCCTCACCATCGGCGCCTCACGCTTCGCCAGCGCATCGAGCGCCGCCTGCACGGCATCCGTCGTCGAGAGGTCCGCGCCCGAGCCCGGCGGCACCAGCCGCTCACACCGCGTCCGCAGCTCGCCCACCGACTGCGGGCCACGAAGCAGGAGCTCCGTCAGGATCGCCAGTTCCGGCAACGAGACCGACAGCGCCTCCCGCGCCACATGCCGGAACTTGTTCACGCGGCTGCCCGAGAGCATCGCTTCCCGCGCCAGGCCCTTCACCTTCAAGGAGTCGATGGTGTCCAGCACCTCGTCCTCGCTCAGTTCGGTCACGGGATCGCGGTTGTTCTTCTGGTTGCAGCCGGTCGTGAGCGAGTTCAGCGTCAGCGGGTACTGGTTGGGCGTGGTCTGCGCCTTCTCCACCAGCGTCCCAAGCACGCGGCACTCGTTGGGCGTCAGGACGATCATGGGGCGCTCCTCCCGGCATCCTCGGCGTCTTCGGGCATCTTCACCATCGGAACGGCGGAAGGGTCCGGGTCGTCGGACGGGTCGGGGTCCTCGGCGGGACCGCCCTCATCCGAGCCGCCCTCATCCGAGCCGCCCTTCCCCGCGCGGCGCTGCTCCCGGCGCAGGTTCTTGTAGTGCAGCTTCACGTTCCGCGCGTACACCACCAGCCCGGTGCTCTGCCCCAGCACCCCCACGATGTCCTGGCGCCACGCGAAATACGTGAACAGGATCAACCCGGCGATCAGGCTGATCCACCAGAAACTCACCGTGATCACGTTCTTCCCGGATTTCTCGCTGGCGATCCACTGCAGCAGCATCCGCGCCGAGAACAGCATCTGACCGCCCAGGCCCAGCAGCACCCACAGAACGTTGGTCCAACTGGTGATCTTGAGCAGGCGGAACAGCGGGTTCGAAGGCTTGGCGGCCAGCCGGTCCGCCGCCTCCGCGCCGACCACCCCCGCGAACTCGTCGCGCGTCATCACGCTCCCCGCCTGCCCGTCGCGCGTCACCACGCGGAACGTCGCGCCCTCCGCCCCCGGGGGGTCGAGTACCTCCACCACGCCCCGCACGTCGCCGATCTGCGCCTCGACCAGCCGCGCGCC
>JAFLCM010000155.1 GCA_017303565.1 Planctomycetota bacterium | reverse complement strand
GCCGAACAGCAGCGGCACGACCACCTTGCCCTTCAGCGCGTTCACGGGCAACGCGTCGAGGAACGCGGGCAGCAGCCCGCCGCACGCCGCTCCGGGCAAGGGCGCCACCGCCACGACGACATCGGCACGCCGAACCGCGTCGCTCGCCGCGCTCAGCCGTTCGCTGGCAACGCCCTCGTACAGCGCCACCGGCGAGATCAGCGACAGTTCCACGCGTTGCAGCGGCATGTGCTGGTCACCCAGGGACACGATGGCGCACGCGGTCAGGGCGGCGGCGCGGGAAGCGCTGCCGGCGGACGCGGAGAGCACCAGGGCGGTCGGGTTGGCACGGCTGTTCAGACGCAGCATCGGGAAACTCCTGCGATTCGATCCGGGCACGCGCCCGGGAGTTGAAAGTCCGCGATCAGACAAACGCGGGTCGCTTGGCGTGAGGCGGCTTGGACGGGCCGGCCCTCACGGGTGGGTTCGGGGATTCGGGCGAAACGGTGCGGATGCGGGCTCTTGGAAAAACAACAAGGGCCGCGTCGCTCGTCCAGCGGCGCGGCCCGTTTGAGGCCTTTGGTTGCTTCGGAGGGGGTCAGGTCATCGACCGGTCCCCATGCTCCTCGCAGCCGCCGCTGGACGCACCGTCAAGGTGCATGCACGCACACTGGCACTGCTGGCACATGGGGGCTTTGACGAGCCACGCGCCGGCAACGCGAGCAACCACGCGAATGGTCGCGTGAGTTCGGGCGGTGATGGTGCGGGCGGTCGTCATGAGTCGGGTGAACAGTACGCCGGAAAAGCGGCCTGTCAAGACGTTGTACGGAAAAGTCAGGTCGCGGTTGCGGACACGCGAGCATCGACCGGAATCGGTCGTCACTGCGAAGAAACCGGAGCCACCCAGAAAACAACAAGGCCCCGCACGGAGCGCGTCCGGACGGGGCCGTATGTTCATTCACGTCGAGGCGCGACATTCAGCCGCGCCGGACACTCAGCGCCGGCGACGCCCGGCGACCACGCCCGCCAGCGCGAGCACGCCCGCCGCGCCAGGAGTCGGGACGTAGCCGGTGTAACCGGGGAGATGGACTTCGCCGCGCTGGAACATCGAGGAGACGAAGGTCGAGCCCTCGATGACGGTGTTGTTGCGCAGGTGCGCCAACGGGGCCAGCACCGCGCCGTTCATGGCGCGGTCGATCAGGATGTTCGTGGCTTCGTGGAAGTTCCAGATCACGTTCGCGCGGGCAAACGCCGTGTTCCAAGCGCCGACCATGTTGCCCTGGTTGAAGTTGATGCTCGTGCCCGAGACGTTGATGACGACGGCGGAAGCGCCGTTCAGGTTGAGTTCGATCTGCTGCACGAGGCTGTTGGAGAAGACCTGCGAGCCCGAGACGCTGAAGACCGCGACGCCGTCGCCGCCGGGGTTGCAGTTGAACACCAGCGGTCCGGGCTGGGGGCCGGGGAGGCTGGCGGTGCTGTCGGCGGTGAGCGTGAGCATCGAGGCCGAAGCGCCGGCGAGCGCCGCCGAGACGCCCGCGAGCGTGGAACCGACGCCTGGGTCGTTCTCGAGATTTCCGCCCGCGCCGTTGAAGTTGACGAGGCGCCCGAGCGACCCGCCGAGACGCAGGTCACCGGCCTCAATCTGCAGCGGGTTGCCGCTGGAGATGCTGCCGACCACGGTCAGCACGTCCACATCGGCGTAGGCCGAGCGGGGGAACAGCATCGTGCCGTAGTTGGAGGAATCGCCCCCGACGATGCTGCCGCCGACGTACGCGCGGCCCTCGACCTCCGAGTTGCTGTCGAGGTTGCTGAGGACGATCAGGTTGTAGTCATTGAGAACGCCGGCGCCCGCGGACGCGAGCGACAGACCGAGCCCCGCGATCGCGGCGGCCAAACGAATCGACATGACGTGCTCTCCCTTGTTTCGGGGAGCAAACTCCCCGAGGGCCTCGGACGGCCCGGTGACGAAACCCCGGTCTCCTGAACCGGAATCGGGGCTATTGTGTCCCCCGATCGAGCGAGGTCAACCCCCAGCGGCCGATTGAAACCACATTTCACCAAGCCCTCGCGATCCGCGCAATCCGTCCGATAACGCCGCCTGCGCGAACCGCTTCGCTTCGCCGCTCCGTACCCTGTTCGCCCAATGAACGCGACCGTTCCGGAACTGCCCAAGCCCGTGGCCGACCTGTCGCCGGGCGGGGTCGCCGACCGGGGGCGCTCGGAACCGGTAACGTGCGTGCGGTGCGGGTACGACCTCTCGGCGTTGCCGCCGTTGTGGGCCGAATCGTGTCCGACGCGCGGGGTGTGCAGCGAGTGCGGGCTGGAGTTTGAGTGGTCGGAACTGCTCGCGCCGGTGACCCCGCCGCCGGAGTGGTTCGCGGAGCGCGCGGGGAGCCGCTTCCCGCCGGGGCCGATGATGTCGCTGCGGACGTGGTGGCACGCGTTGACGCCGGGGCGTTTCTGGAGCGCGATCGGGCTGCGTCACCGGGTCGACCTGAACGCCATGTTCGGGTTCACGATGATCTCCGTGCTGATGCTGTACGCGGCGGCGATGGCGTGGGTGCTGTTCCGCGGCGTGCAACTGGGGTGGTTCGGAGGGGGTCGGCGCCCGCCGAGCGGGTGGCAGTGGCTGGCGCTCACCGGATGGCC
This sequence comes from Planctomycetota bacterium, assembly GCA_017303565.1. GTDB lineage: Bacteria > Planctomycetota > Phycisphaerae > Phycisphaerales > UBA1924 > JAFLCM01. The sequence goes on along the minus strand of JAFLCM010000155.1, from coordinate 3,565 downwards.
CTGGCGCATGAGCACCAGCGTGTACTTCTGGCTGGCGCCGCTGGCGGCGTGCATCGCCCCGATGGTCTTTCTGGTGCTGGGGACCACGCTCTCCAAGTCAAAGGCGAAACTCGTGCATGTGCTCCGGGCGGGCGTTTACGGGCTGCTGGGGGTCGCGACGATCATGCTGGGTTTCCGCCTGGCCCGGGTGGCGATCCTGAGCGTGGACCGGCGCCGGAACATCGGCGTGCCCACCGACCCGTGGGAGTTCCTGGTGGTGTGCGGGTTCAAGACCTCCTGGGCGATGCTCGCGGCGTTCGTCTGGCTGGGGTGGTGCTGGTGGCACGCCATCACGCGCTACCTGCGCCTTCCCGAGCCGCGGCTTGTCCACGGGGCGGTGATGATCATCGCCTTCCTCGGGGCGATGGCGGTGGCGCAGTACTGGGGATGGCCTCGGTCGGGCTGGGAGTGGTACCGCGTCGACCTGGTGAGCCTGTTCTTCTGGTGACGATCGGAGCGACCGGGCGGGCGAAACGCCGCATCCCTTGTTCCGTCGCGCTCGGATAGCATCCGCCGCCCATGCCCGTCTTTCTCCGCTGGATGCTGGACCTGATCCCGACCAACCCGATGGTCGTGCGCCTGGTCCACGGCGGTTCGCGGCGGACGAGGCACCTGCTAATCCGCTCGGCGTACCTGGGCGTTCTGATCATCGTGCTGCTCATCCTGCTGCTCCCGGGGCAGAGCGGGGCCCAGAGTTTTCGGGACCTGGCGGTTCGCGGGGCCAACGCCTTCGCGTGGGTGGCGTACCTGCAACTGCTCCTGATCTGCGTGCTGTCGCCGGTCTTCATGGCCGGGGCGATCGCGCAGGAGTCAAGCCCGCGGACGTGGGACATCCTCTTGACCACGCCGCTGAGTTCGGCGCAGATGGTGCTGGGGGCGCTGTTCGGGCGGCTGTTCTTCATCCTCGCGCTCTTGCTGTGCTCGTTGCCCCTCTTCGCGATCACGCAGTACTTCGGGGGCGTGCCGGGACGGAGCGTCCTGATGAGTTACGCGGTGTCGGGGTGCGCCGCGATGTTCGTCGGCGCGGTGGCGATCGCGCTGGCGGTGAACCGCCTGGCGGGCAAGCGGGCGGTTTTCGCGTTCTACGCCGCGGTGGTGACGTACCTCGCGGTGACGGCGGCGATCGACGCGCAGGTCCGCCCCCCGTCGGGCGGCGTCACCTTCATGACGGCGCTCAACCCGTTCCTGGCGCTTTACTCCTTGCTCTCGCCCAGCAGTTACCCGCGGCCGGACGACATCGAACTCGCCTCGATGGGGGCGGTCGGGCGGTTCATGCTCGGCAGCCCGGTCGGCGCGTGGTGCCTGCTCTCGGGCGGGCTGAGCCTCTTGATGATCGGCGTGAGCGCCACGACCGTGCGCCAGATCGGGGCGAACGTGGGCGGTGTGCCGTGGTACCGCAGCATGTTCGGCCTCGGCGCCGCCGGTGCGAGCGAGCGGCCCATCCGTCATGTCGGCATGAACCCGATCGCCTGGCGCGAATCGACCGCCCGCCAGGCGACGCTCGGCAAGGCAGTGGCCCGCTGGGGCTTCGTGCTGGTGGGCGTCCTGTGGGCGGTGGCGCTGGTGGTCTACTACCACGCCGGCGGCATGGCCCCGGGCGTGTTCCGGTCCACGCTGCTCGTGACCGTGTGGACGGAACTGATCGTCATCATGCTGGTGGCGATCAACACCTCCGCGACCTCCATCAGCCGCGAGCGCGAGGACGGGACGCTCGACATCCTGCTCACCACGCCGATCACGCCCAAGGACTACCTGAGCGGTAAACTCCGCGGGCTGGTGCAGTTCCTGCTGCCGCTGCTCGCGGTGCCGAGCGCCACGGTGCTGCTGGGCGCGGCGTACACGCTGTTCGCTTCCGCGGCGGGCGCGCCCGCGCCGGGCGCTCCCGGTGCCGTGGTGGTCTCAACGATGATCCCGCGCTCGACGGTGAGCGTGAACGCGCCGTTGATGCTGTGGGAGGGGGCGCTGACGTTCCCGATCGTCGCCGTCGCGTTCGTGGCCCTGGGGGTGATGATCGGGCTGCACTGGAGCCTCAAGAGCAAGGGCACGATCGCGAGCGTGGTGTGGGCGGTGGGCGTGTTCGGCTCGACCGCCGGGGTGTGCGGGCTGCTCGGGTGGCAGGCGGGGTCGTCGATCCCGTTCGTCGGCCCGGTGTTGGCGGCGCTGAACCCGGTGACGCTGGCGTTCGCGCTGACGCACCCGGAGGAGGCGTGCGCCCGGTCGGTGGAGAACGACCCGTCGTTCCTTGCGGCACGGATCGCGCTCGCGGGCGGGGCGGTGATCGCGGCGGCGGTGCTGCTGGCGCTGGTCGGGGCGCTGCGCTCGAGCATGGTGCGCACGTTCGACTTCACCACGAGGAAACTCGCGGGGAACGTGTGACCGCGGGATGAGGGGAGAACCGCCGGGGACCGGCGGAGTACCAGAACCCGCCGGGGATCGGCGGGCTACGGGAGGCCGCTCACTCGTCGCTGGGGACGGTCTTCTTCTTCGAGCCCTTTCCCGTGCCGGACTTGCCGGCACTCTTGGAAGCGCCGGCGGACTTCTTCTTTTCGTGGCTGTTCGAGATGTCGTCCTTGAGCGAGGCCTCCATGTAAAGGATGACCTTGCACGACGGGCAGCGGGTCAGGTCGCCGCGCTTGAGCAGCACGCTGACGAGCTCGATCGGCAGCATGGTGTAGCACCCGCCGCAGGTGTATTCCATGTTCCGCCGGTCCTCCTCCTGCAGAGGGGCCATGATCTCCTCAGCACCCGAGTTGAGGCGCTGGGTGTAGTGCTTCATGGCGTCGGCGGGGATGCCGTGGCACTTGGCGGTGCGCTCGGCGTTGAGTTCGTCCAGGCGGCCCTGGATCTCTTTCTGGCGCTCGTCGCGGTCGCGCTTGGCGATCTCGCGGACCTTCTCGCGCTCGGCCTTCTCGGCGTCGAGGGCGCCGAGCTGCGTGCGGAACTCCTGCACCTTGCTCATCGACGCGAGGGCCCGCTCCTCGATCAGGCCCTTGTCGGCCTTGAGGTTCGCGATCTCGGTGGTCAGCGCGCTGTGCTCTTTGCTCGTCTGAGCGTTGTTCATCCGCTCGCGCAGCTTCTCGATCCGCAGATCGAGCCCCTTGGCCTCGGTCTCGTCGTTGTGGGCCGCGGCCTCCAGCTGCTTGAGCTGGAGGGCCATCGCGTCGTGCTTGCTCTTGATGGCCCCAAGCAGTTTGTCCTGCTCGGCGAGGTAAGCCTCGGCCGTCTTGAGCCTGCCGGTCAGGCCCCGAAGTTGCTGGTCAACCCGGTACAGTTCGAGGAGTTGGCTGGTGACGCCCATTGAAGCGAGGGTGTCCTGGAAGGCCCCGACAGGGGACCCGTCAGAAGGCGGCTGAACCAGTCATGATAGCAGACCGCCCGCTTTTAGGGAAACCGTTCCACCACCGAACCGCTCCCGACCGAAGAAAGCCAAGTCAGCAGCCAGTACGCGATCGGCGCGACCAACAGCGGGGAGTCGATCACGTCCAGCACCCCGCCGAAGCCCGGGAGCCTCTGGGAATAGTCCTTC
>JAFLCM010000154.1 GCA_017303565.1 Planctomycetota bacterium | reverse complement strand
CGCTGGGGTATCGCACCCCTTCGACCTCGACAGCGACTGCGTACCCGTTAGGCGCCGCGGTTGACGCTGCCATGCTGGCGGCCTGCCTCGTACTCGTTCGACATGGCCTGCCATGCGTCCGCGTCGATGCGCGGAATCGGGCCGATGCAGGTCATCTTACAGCTACGCGAGAGGGCATCACGCCCGCCCAACGCTGCGACTGTCTGCGGCGCCGTCTTGTCGAAGGCATCCAGGTTGCGGTCGATCTGCTCGGCACGTTGCAGGGCTTCGGCCACGCTCAGCTTCTCATTCGTCATCGTCTGCCTCCTCGGGGCGGTTGGACTTGTACTTGGACAGGAGGGCCACGAGCTGCGCCCGCTCCTCGGTCGGCATCTGGAGCAGCGCATCGGCGTCGAGGCCCGTGTCCTCGACCTTCACGCGCAGCCTGTCGGCGAGCTGATCGCCATAGCGGAACTTGAGCATGACTTCCAGCAAGCGATCGCTGTGCTTGCGGACGGTCAGCGGGCGTTCCTCGCCGGTCGCGGCGTCGCGGGTCATGGAAAGCTGGCCCTGATAGACGACAGGCTCGTCCACGCCGATGCAGGCGCGGCGGTACGCCTCATCGAGCAGGGCGTCCATTGCGACCTCGATCGCCTGTTCCCAGCGGCGGCGGAAGTCCAGGTCGTTCTGCTTGTACTCAAATGCGAGGCGGCGGGAGATGCCGCACACCTGGGCCGCCTGCTTCGGCGACGCGGTGTCCTCCAAGACCTGGAGAAACAGCTCCTGCACCTCGGGGGTGAATTTCTTGTAGGCCATGGGCCGACTCCCGAAAGATGGTGTTGAAGTTGATCGTGCCGTGTTAATGCGCGCGGGCACGCCATCGTTTCTGTAGTCGCGTCAACTCCTTGGGATACCTTGGCCCTCGAATCTCTGATTAGCGGGCCGCTCGGTCGGCGCTGGTCCACGTGCGCGAGGGAGAGGTCTGGCGCACTTCGCGGCGCCGAATCGGCCGCATTCCCCGCATCGGTCACCACGCCCGCAATGTCGGCCACGGTCGATCCACGCCGCGTCGGCGACTCCGTGCATCGCACGACATGCTCAAGGGAACATCAGAAGCTGTTCGCAAAGCCGTTCGCTGTTTTTTCTTTATAAATCAATGCTTTATTTATCAATGAACAGCTTGAACAACATGAACAGCTTATTTCTCCCCGCAGACAAAATGCTCTCCCCTTGAATCTGGGGCATCTAGGGCTTATGCGCGTGGGTGCGGCATCGGTGACTCGGGGCTGCTCCGAAAATCCTAAAACGACTTCGGAGCCGAAAAACGCGTTCATGCCGTTCGCCGATGCGTAAGCGCATGATCCGTAAAGCAAAACGAGCAAAAGAAAGCCGTTCGCCAAGTCGCTCGGCGAACGGCGTCGAAGCTGTTCCCCCTCAACCCCAGAGCTGCTTCGGGTCGGCCCCCACGATTGCCGCGAACCTGGCGCGAGCCTGGCCGAGGTCGGGGACCACGAACACGCGCCTGTCCTTGCGGGCGCCGCTCCTGACCTGCCGCGAGGTCACGCCCACCTTGGCGAGCAACACCTTAGCGAGCCCCGGCAGCGGCCTCGGGTGCCGCGTGCGGTTGCGGGCGAACGAGATGTAGCTGTCGTAGAGGTCGCCCTTGTCGAGCTCGACCTCGCCACCCGACCAGTCCCTGTCCTCGTCGTAGCCGGGAAGCTCGCCCGCGTAGAGCAGCGAGTACCACCAGGAGAACTCGGGGTCCATGCCGCGCAGCTTCTGGTCGGCCAGCGCGCTGTTCTGCGGGATGTCGTTGCGCGGGTGCCACCCGTCGATGTCGCGGGCGAGCATGTCGTGCAGGAAGGCGGCGCGGCCTCCCTCGTCGAGCTGGCGATTCAGCGCCCGGAAGAAGTCGCGGTCGTCCTTGCGCGACTCGTTCACCTCGAACACCGCGAAGCGCCGCTCGCCGTCCAGGCCCGCAGGCACGACCCAGTCGGAGTTGGACGCCATCACGATGTGGATGAGGTTCTTGCCCATCACGGCGTCGCGCCCCTTGCCCTCGTAGGCGACCGTCGGCTCGGTCACGAGCGCCTTGAGCTTCGCCTCGCCCGCCTTGTCGCCCGCCCAGAAGGCCTCGTCGGCGAACAGGCAGATGCAGTTCTGCAGGTGCGAGTTGAAGCGGCCCGTGATGTGCTCAGGCGAGCTGATGTGCAGGCCGTGCGGCCCCGCGAGTTGCTGGAGCACGCGGCCGAGCGTCCCCTTGCCGGTGCCCTTCGCGCCCTTGAAGGCGATCGCCACTTCTGCGGGCTCGGCCGGGCGCTGGAACATGGCGGCGATCCAGTTCAGCACGTAGCGGTATCCCCTGGGGTCGCCGTCGGTCAGAACCTCGCGGATGAGCTGGTCCAGCAGCGACCAGTCGCCGGGCTTCGGCTCGACGGCCCAGCCGCGCCAGAGGTTCAGCCAGCCGTCGTGGTCCCCCGAGGGGTCGAAGATGACGCCCTTGTACTGGCGGCGCTTCGGGTGCGTCAGCCAGAACGACGCCCGCGAGGTCGGCCTGTCGTTCGCCCGCTCGACGAAGCTGTTGCTGTAGAGGTTCTGGAAGTCCTCCTTCGTGGAGCGCTGGTAGAAGTGCCTGCCGAGCACCGGGTCGAACTCCTCGGTGAAGACGCGGAACTTCCCGTTCTCCATGACGACGCAGTGCTGCGCGTTCATCTCGTCCAGGATCGCTTCCTTGCCCTCGGCCTTCGGCGGCTCGCGCAGCGTCGAGTCGTCCACGCCCTGGCCGAGCTCGGCGGGGTCCTCCCACACCTCGAAGTCGTCCTCGGGGTCGGGGCGTGCGACCAGGCCGCCCGCCTCCTGCACCAGCTTGTGAAGGAACTTGACGGTGACGGGGCGCCCGCCGCGCGCCCCGTTGGCGTGCAGCGAGTCCCACCGGCGGCCGATGATCCAGGCGTCGTCCTGGTACTTCGCGTCCTGCGTTGACCAGTCGATGAACTCCTGCCGCCCTTCGCCTGCCGTGGCGTGGTGGCAGGCCATCATCAGGTCGCGCCATGTGTCGTGGTCCTGGAAGTCCTCGGCGTCCAACTGTTCCAGCGTTGTCGCCAGCATCTCGGGGGTGAGCTCGCCGAAGCCGGCGGCCTCGCCGTGAGCGCGGGTCGTGCGGCGGATAAGGCGCAGCAGCGTATCGGGCAGGTCCGGCATGTCGGCGAGCTCGGGGGCGAGGTCGTACCACTCGTAGCTGCGGCCGTTCGGGTGGATCGAGCCGGGCGCGACGACCTGGCGGCCGAGCGACTTGAACTCCACTCCCGGGTAGCTCTCCAGGCTGTCCAGCACCTGTGCGTCGGCGGGCTTGCGGAACCAGTAGTGACTGCCGCCGGAGCCGGTCACCGTGCGCGGGCAGAGCGACAGGTCCAGCCCCGCGTCGGCCACCAGCTCGGCCAGCGGGTCGCGGCCCTCGGGGAAGTTGCGCGGGTCGACGTCGAGCACCATCACGGTCGCCGGCAGCCTCACGCCCACGTTGATCCCGTCGCGCTCGGCCAGGGCGAGGACGGCGCGGCTGTCGTAGTCGCGGGCCTGCCAGGCGCCGTCGCGAGGCGTCTTGCCGCGGTCGCGCCCCTTGCTGTCCACCGCGTTCCAGCGGTGCAGGGGAATCAGTTGAAGGCCAGCGCGCAGCAGCGGCTCGGCGTTGTGCCGAAACGATGGCTTTGCGCCCGACCGGGTCGCGGCATGATCTTTCCCGTGGGTCGTCATGCCCGCTTCCTCTGCTTGTTGATCCTTTGCGCCCACGGACTCGTCCCCCGTGGGCGTTTTCTTTTCCTGGGAGGTCATGCGTCACCTCCGATCTTCGGCACCGTTGTGATTCCGCGAGCTTCCAACATAGCTGTGACTGAGCGACGCACGCCGTCGCCCGCCGCCTTGCTCTGCATGTACTCGCGCAAGTCGCCCATGCGGTAGCGGATCAGCTTCGGGCCGACGCGGACGAAGGCGGGCCCGCCACCGTGGCAGCGGAGCCACGCCAACGTCGTGTATTTGAGGCGCACGATTGCAGCCGCCTCCCAAGTGTCGGTCAGTGCGTCTTCAGGAAGGGCGTGGAGCGCAGCCAGCTCCTCGGGGGTGAACTTCTTCTCTTCGTTTGCCATGGCGGGGGCTCCGATCAGCGATTCCCCGCGGGGCGACGTGCCACCCGGGGGACATCTGCTTTGCAGATCGGGCCCTTTCTCCCCGTTGTCGTGGGGAGGGCCTCGGCTGTTCTTGCCGCCGAAAGCACTTCTGATCGCAGTTGCTGGCGATCCTCGGGCCAGTTGCTGGGCCGATTGATTTACATGATGCCATGGGGAATCTCGCGACGGAACCAACACTTTGTCCGTCATCCAGGCGAGCCCCCGAGGCCCGATTCGCTGCCGCGCTGCTCTGCGCCTAGGCCGAGGCGTCCGGGCTCGCCACGGGCCGCCTGGTGAGACCGGGGAGGCGCTTCACGCGCTGCTCGGTGCGGCCGACTCGCCACAGCGGATGCCGCGAGCGCGAAAGCTGCTGCCTTTCGTGCTGGCTCTCGGTAGCATTGGAATAACCAAAGCGCATGGGAGGAACGTACGACACCCGCATCCTGGCGGTTTGGCCAACATGAATAACAACCGCAAGGAGCACCTATGACCAAGACCGCCCGAGCGCTCGCGCTCTCATCCGTCCTCGCCCTGGCCGCACTCGCTGGCTGCTCAACCACATCGGGCACGGGTCCCAACGTCAGTCGCAGCGGCTTCGACGGCGCGCGGGTCGTGACCATCAACGGCCACGGCAACGCCTGCAAGGGCATGCTCTGCACTGGACTTGGCGCGCAGTGGACGTCCAAAAATCCGACCGAGGCGGTCCTTGTCGTATACCTGTTCAACGACATCAAGGGCATCACAGGCGCCAAGCTCAACATCGACGGGCAGACGCACGACCTCTCGACCATGCAGCCCTTCACCAACTTCAACGAATTCGGGGCAGCAACGATGGAATCGCGCAAGGGCTTCCTCGTGCCGCTGGACCTCGTCCGCAAGATCGCAGCCTCTCAGCGGACGTGGCTGCGGGTGCAGACCACCGGAGGCTACGCCGAGGACGCTGTCATCGATGGACAGACCGACAGCAAGGCGTACCACGCGCTCAAGCGCTTCCTTGTCGCTGTGGATCAAGGCCAGGGCTGAGCTGAACCGCAGACCTGACGTGTGATGGCTCGCGGTTCGACCGAACCGCGACACGATGCTCCCATGTTCATCGAGGAAAATCGACATGGCATCACTAGCTGAGATTGCGACCCGGCACATGGCGGCCGGCGTCGAGGACCTAGACGAGCTCACGCGGCTCTGCGAGCGGGACACCGGCAAAGCGCCGAGCCTGCGCTCGCTCATGAGCTACCGCTCGAACTTCAGGCGGCACGGCGCGGACTGGCTCATCCAGCGTGACCCCGAGGCGAAACGTGAGGCCAGTCGCCGCTACGTCGAGCGGAATCGGGAAGCAGTCCGCCAGAAGTCGCGCGATTGGCACAGCCGGCAGCGTGAGGAAAGCCCGACAAAGGCCCGCGAGGCAAACCGGCGCTGGTACGAAGCGAACCGAGGCAAGGCCAAGGAGATGAAGCGGCAATGGTCCCGCGAGAACATCGAGCGGGCCATGCTCGGCCAGGCGCGAAGCCGCGCCAGACGACGCGGGCAGGAATGTACTCTCACTGAGGCAGACGTCGGGGCGCTAATCGCATCGGGCGCCTGTGCCGTCACCGGCCTTCCATTCGTCTTTGAGTGGGATGGCCCAAGCGTCAAGAATCCGTGGGCACCATCGCTTGACCGGCTCGACGTCAGCCTAGGCTACGTGTCAGGCAACGTTCGGGCGGTCTGCTGGATAGTGAACCACATGCGCTGCGACTACCCTGACGAAGTGCTCGCCAAAGCAGCCCGCGCGATAGCTGACGCAATGGGAGCCTGAAAGCAAAGAGAGGTGAGTCTGACGACTCACCTCTCTTTTTATTGTGGTGCCCTCACCATGAATCGAACATGGGATTGATGATTACGAATCAACTGTTATACCACTTAACTATGAGGGCAAATTCAGGCTAGGAGCCTAAAACTTGTTCAAACCGTGTCTGTACTACCTTGCCATCAGACCGCTGGCGGCCCGAAAGCCTTGCCGTGCTTAGCTTCTGCTTCCGTCACCATAGCATCGCTGCCCTGATTACGAATCAGTTGCTCTACCGACTGAGCTACAGCAGCGAAGG
>JAFLCM010000153.1 GCA_017303565.1 Planctomycetota bacterium | reverse complement strand
CGGTCGGTCGGTCACCTTGCGCAGCGCGCCCTCGTGCCAAATCGTGATTCCCAGCCGGGCTGGGCTCTTGCCGGTCATAATCGACGCTCTTGTCGGCGAGCAGATCGGCGCCGCGGCATAGGCCTGGAAGCTCGGCACCATCAACAGCGCGACGCCGATGCCGACGATGACCGAATTGCGCGCCCCCGACAGCGTCCGCACGATCACGTGCTCAGCCACGCCCGCCATCCGCGCGTACCGCGAGATCACCGCCTGGCGACGCAGCGGAGAAACCTCGTTCAGCCCGATCTGCACCAGGTGCTCCAGGTCCTCCTGGATCATCCGCGTGTGCGTCGCCGATCCCGGCGTTGCGCCGCGGGCCTTCATCGACTCGGCCCGCCGCTCGAAGCGGAAGTCCAGCATGTCCGCCGCGCCCTTGAGCTGACGCCGGAATACCTCCGGGCCTTCCTCGGTCTTGAGCACGTCGTCGGGGTCCTTCCCGCCCGGCAGCGACATCACCATCACGTCGATCAGTTCGGGGAAGAAGACCTCCAGCGCCCGGTCCGCCGCGTTCTGCCCCGCCTCGTCCGCGTCGAACAGCAGCACCACCCGATCGCACAGACGCCGCAGCACCGACGCGTGACGTGCCGTCAGCGCCGTCCCCAGCGTCGCCACCACGTTCTCAAATCCCGCCTGATGACAGGCGATCGCGTCCATGTACCCCTCGGTGATCACCGCGCACCGCGCGTTCTGGATCGCCCGGAACGCCTGCGGCAGCGCGAACAGCGTCGCGCTCTTGTTGAACAGCGCCGTCTCCGGGCTGTTCAGGTACTTCGGCTCGTCCTCGGGGTTGATCTTCCGACCGCCGAACGCGATCGGGCGACCGATCTGGTCAAGGATCGGGAAGATCAGCCGGTTCCGCAGCGCGTCGTACAGACCCCCGCCGTTCTCGCGCCGCTTCAGAAGCCCCGCGGCGACGAACGGCTCCACCCGCATCCCCCGCGACTCCACCGTCTTGAGCAGCCCGTCCCAGCGGTCGGGCGCGGCCCCGATCTGGAACCGCTCCACCATCTCCGCCGACAGCCCCCGCTGCTCGACCACCGCCCGCGCCGCCGCCCCGTGCTCCGGGTGCCGCAGGATCGTCCGGAAGAACGACTGCGCGAACGCGTTGGCCTGGACGAGTTCATCCTTGGTCACGCCCCCACCCGTCCCGCCCTCGTGATCCGCGTGACCCGCCGACACCCGCTCCGGCTTGAACGGCGTCAACTCAATCCCCGCCCGCTCCGCCAAAAACGTCAGCGCCTCGCGGAACCCCATCCCGTGGAACCGCATCACGAAGTCCAGCGCGTTCCCCCCCGCACCGCACGAGAAACAGTGAAAGAGCTGCTTGTGCGGCACGACGAACATCGACGGCGTGCGGTCATTGTGAAACGGGCACAGCCCCACATACTCGCGACCCTTCGCCTTGAGCGACAGGTGGTCGCCGACCAGGCGCACGATGTCCGTCGCGTCCAGGACGCGCTGCCGATCATCGTTCTGTCGCCAGGCCCCGCTCACGCCGCCACCCTTCGAGAATCCTTCCCGACCCGCCCAACGCGGGCTCCGCCCCAACCTGTCCACGCACCGTGCGCGGATCACCACAAGGCGACAAGAACAAAGAGGACCACGGTCATCCGGCCCGCGCGAAGGAAAGAACAACCGCCCGCCACGCACCCGTTCACCCGCATTCCCCCGTCAAAGGAGCGCAGAGCGTCGGGCGCGCGGCGACAGCACTCTCTCTACCTCGTCGCCGTTGCCGGATTCGCCCCCAGGCTCGTCGCCTTCCCGGGGGACCAGTGGTGGAAGCCTGTTCGTTGCTGGGCTGGGCCGCGGAACAATGCCGGGCAATCCAAAGACCCGTGTCAGCGCTTCCACATCAACATTTATCACCAGTCTGGTTCAGGTCAAACGGTTTGGGCGTTCTTGAGAAATTTTCTTGAATATTCCGCCCGCAGGGTCTTGACGCCGACGCCGAACTCGTTCCGCGCCACTCCCAACCCGCCCACCGGGTTCGACAGATTGTCCACGCTTCCCCCACGTCTCACGCCGGTTCTCCCCCCCGTTTCCGCGCAACCCCCGCGCTACCCTTGCCCGTGATCCGAGTCCGCGTGAGTTATCAGGGACGCGTCCAAGGGGTGGGCTTCCGGGCCACCGCGCGCTCCGTCGCATCGCGCCACCCCGTCACCGGGTGGGTGCGCAACGAGCCCGATTCGAGCGTCACCCTCGAAGCCCAGGGAGCGCCCACCGCCGTCAACGATTTCCTCGAAGACCTGCGCCGCACCATGGCCCGCAACATCCGCGCCGAGGCCCGCGCCGACCTCGCCGCCGTTCCGCACGAATCCGCCTTCGTCATCGAGCGCTGAACCCATCTTCCCCGACATGCTCATCCTCTTCGACATCGACGCCACGCTCATCAAGACCTCCGGCCTCGGCATCGCCGCCATGGGACGCGCCGGGCGCGAGCTCTTCGGCGACTCCTTCAACGAGCGAACCGTCGACTACGCGGGACGCCTCGACCCCCTCATCATCGGCGACCTGCTCCGCGCCCACGCGCTGCCCGAAACCCCGGACAACCACGCCAACTTCCGCGCCGGCTACCGAAAGCACCTCGAAACCCTGCTCTCCGAACCCGGCAAGGGCGTCACGTGTCCCGGCGTCCCCGCCCTGCTCGACCGCCTCTTCAGCCGCGCGGGCACCACCGTCGGCCTGCTCACCGGCAACTTCCCCGAAACCGGCGCCGTCAAACTCCGCGCCTGCGGCATCGACCCGGAACGCTTCCACCTCTCCGCATGGGGCGACGAATCCCCCCACCACCCGCCCGCCCGCGACCACCTGCCACCCGTCGCCATGAAGCGCTACAAGCAGCGCCACGGCCGCGACGTCAACCCGTCGCACGTCACCATCATCGGGGACACACCGCACGACATCCGGTGCGCCCGCGCCCACGCATGCCGCTCCCTCGGCGTCGCCACCGGCATGTTCAGCGTCACCGACCTCGAGAACGCCGGCGCGGACCTGGCCCTGCCCGACCTTTCGGACACCGACCGCGTTGAGAAATGGCTCGTCAGCGCCTGACCGCGCCGCGCGACGATCACGCCCGGGCGTTCTCGTCGGGCGCTTCCTCAGCGCCCGCATCATCCAGCGCCATCAGTTCGTTCTTCCACGGCGGGTTGTGCTGGTTGAGCGACCCGCACTTCTCGCACACCACGCCGTGAACGCCCTGCGGCTGCCCCTTCAGGTCCGCGCCGCACGTCCAGCAGATGTGCTCGCCCAGCCCGGCGGTCAGCCGGTTCCACGTCACCGACACCGCCGCCACCGCCACGCCCACCAGCGGCAAGGCCAGCCACGCCGGGCCGATCGAGATCGCGCCGAAGATCGCCAGGGGCGCCCCGATCACCAGCACGAACACGCGCAGCCGCACCATGCCCAGCCACGTCCGGCCGCGCACCCGCCACCGCTCGATCGACTTGCGCACCGCCGCCTTGGGCACGACCGCTCCTCACCCTCGATTCACGGTCACACACCGGTCCAGCGAGGGAATGGTATGGTACATCGACCCGGGCCCGCGGCGTGCCGCAGCCTTCCACAGGACACGTGCCCGTGCTCACCCTCGCCATCGAAACCAGCAACCCGGGCCCGAGCGGCATCGCCGGGGCGCACGCTTGCTCCGGTTCGGTGTGCGTAGGGGAAACCAGCCCTCCCGGCACCCCCGTGCGGGTGCTCTCGACCCGAGAACTCGCCCCCGCCTCGCGTCACGACGACGCCCTCATGCCCGCCGTCGACGCCGCCTGCCACGAGTGCGGCGTCACCCCCACATCGCTGCGGCGCGTCGCGGTCTCGATCGGACCGGGGGGCTTCACCAGCACCCGCATCGCCGTCACGACCGCCAAGATGATCGCCGAAGCCACCGGGGCCGAGTGCGTCGCCGTGCCCACCGCCCGCGCCGCCGCCCTTGCGCTCCGTGCGGACCACCCCAACCACACCGTCGGCGTGCTGCTCGCCTGGAAGCGCGCCGACGCCTGGCGCTGCCGCTACCGCGTCACACCGGGCGATGCCGAGCCACTCGACGACGAGCGGTCCAATCTCATCGTGCCCCTCGACCGCGCCGCCGAGAGCCTCGACCTGCTCTGCTGCGACCCGGCGCTGCGCGACGCGCTGCCCGAGAGCGTGCGCTCCCGCTGCGTCCCAATCACCTTCCACGCCCGCCTCGTGCTTGAAGCCTGCGCCCGCTTCCCACCGGTCGACCCCGCCCACCTGCTGCCGCTCTACCCCCGCGAGCCCGAGGCCGTCACCAAATGGCGGGCGCTCCACCCGCCGCGCTGAACATCATTCAGCGGAAATCCAGCGCCGTCTCCGCCGGCAGCGGCTTCCACGACGTGATCGCGTACTTCCTCGGGCGGTTCAGCACGGTGTCGAAATCCACCGCGAAGGTGACCTCGAGTTTGTCGCCCACCTTCAGGCCCTCCAGCGAGACGCCCTCCGCGATCGGGAACGGCATCACCATCGCGTTCATCCCTATCTCCCCGCCCGGCCCCTTGAACTCGGGGATCTTCTCGTGCCGGGCCACGAACTCCTTGCGGATGTCGTTCGGGTCGGGCAACTGCTCCACCTGCGCCCGCACGGTGTAGGTGTGCACCACCACCGTCGTCGGCGCGGGGGCCTCCTTCTTCTTGCACCCCGCCAGCACGCCGCCCGCCACGGGGACCGACATCGCCACCGCCAACACCCTCAGCACGAGCGAGCGTTTCATCGCGGATTCTCCGTCGAAACCGGCGACCCGCCGGGGAGCGCCGGCTGGGGCCGCTGGAAGAACACCATCACCTTCACCCCGGTGGGCGAGCCCTCATCGCCCGCCAGACTCAGCCGCACCAGCCGCGTGTCGCTCCGCGCATCCGCCACCAGCGCTACGTGAGACACGACCGCCTCCCGGTCGATCGACCGCCCGTCCGGGCCGTCCATCCGCACCCACGCGGGCGCACCCGGGCGAAGCCCCAGCGTACTCGACGTCACGGGGTTCATCTCCACCTTCAGCCGCTGCACCGACACCACCCGCACGATTGGCCGCCCCGCCTCCGCCGACTCGCCCGGCTGCACCGCCACCTCGTCCACCACCCCGTCGAACGGCGCCGTCAACACCCGCGTCGCGTGCGCCGCCTCCGCCTGCTTCAGCGCCAGCGCCGCCTCCACACGGTCCTGACGCGCCTTCTCCAGTTCCAGCCGCGCCAGCCCCGCTTTGAGCGACGCCCGGTCGGCCTCGAACTGGCCCGCCGACCCCTTCACCAGCGCCTCCTTCACCAGCCCTTCCTCCACCTGCGCCAGTTTCAGCGACATCTCCGCCGCCTCGACCGCCAGCCCGCTCCCCGACCGCAGGCGATACATCTCGATCTGCGCCAGCCCGACCGGGTCATCCTGCTCCACCAGCACCTGACCGGCTTTCACGCCGTCGCCCGGCTTCACGAGCACCTTCCCCACCACCCCGCCCACGCTGAACGCCAGGCGGACGTCGTTCTCCGGCGTCAACACGCCGAAGTGCTGCCCCACCGCCACGCCGCCGCCCAGGGGCGACACCGCCAAAACTCCCGCGACAATCCACGCGTATCTCATGCGGCGGAACTCCCAAACGACCGGCCCGAGCACCCCGGGCGGGCCTGCCGCAACGCTACGCCCGCCACCAACCCCGGGCGCACGCTACGCTCCCTTTCGGTGTCCCAGCACTCCAGACAACCCGGCGTCGGCGCCACCCCCGCGACGCCCGCACAGGTGGGCGCGCCGCCGGGCGTTTCCGACATCGCTTCCTACGAAGGCCCCGCGGACGAGCTCGCGCGGCGCATCCTCTCCCTGCAAGGCTCGATCGCCGGGGCCGTCGCCGGGGCGCTCCTCGCGCCCGTGGAAACCCGGCGCTTCGACCTGATCGCCCACTGGGCCGCCGATCCGAACGCCACGCCCCCCGGCCCGTGGCTCGAACGCTCCGCCCCGGTCGTCAACGCCGCGATGGAGCGCAGCGCCCCCGTCGTCGCCGCCCTCGACGCCGAACACAGCGCCGCCTGCGTCCCCGCGCCCGGCCTGTCGTCCCTCGGCGTCCCGCGCACCGCCGTGGTGTTCCTCCTCCCCACCGCCGACCCCATCGACGCCGACGCCGCCCGCGAGCGACTCGCCCTCGCCGCCCCGATGATCTCGCTCATCGACCTGCGACTCGCCCTCTCCGCGACCGGGGAGCGCGAGGCCATGCT
>JAFLCM010000152.1 GCA_017303565.1 Planctomycetota bacterium | reverse complement strand
GGTCGTGACGGCGATCGTGGGCCTGGCGCTCGGCGTCGGGCGGGAGCGCCCCGCCGATCGACCCGGGACCCGATCCGGGTCCTTCCCGGACGCGATGCTCCTGCCCGGTCTGGTCGCGCTGACCCTGGCGTCGATGGACCCGCACGCGCTCGGAGGGTCGGGCCTGTTCATCTGGACCGCGGTGCTCGCGGTGCTTTGGAGCAGCGACGGGCGCTGGATGGCCGCGCGTGTCGCGGGGTTCACATGGCGGCACGCGAACCTGCCCGTATCTCACGGTGCGTCGGGGGCCCAGGTGGTCCTTGCCGCCGCCTGCGGGTGGGCGGGCGTGCCCGACGGCGCGGTCGCCGCGATCCTGCTGGGCGCGCTGGTGATCGAACTCTCCTCATCCATCCGCGCCGTCCTGGCCGATCGCTTCGACGGACCCCCGGCCGTACCCGCGGCTGCACCGCCTCCAAACGATCCCGACGCATGAACCAAGACCGCGAACCGACCGCCCCGCAGAGCCCCGATCATCCGCCGCGCTGGGGCAAGGTCTCCACCGACCGCTCCGAGCGGCGCTTCCTCGCCGGCCCGCAGTCGCGCCGCGCCGAGTTCGCCCGGCTCCTGCGCATCTCGTGGGAACTGCTCTACGGCTTCCGCTCGCTGCACTTCGTCGGCCCGTGCGTCACCGTGTTCGGTTCGGCGCGGTTCCCGGAGGACCACATCTACTACGACCTCGGGCGCCGCGTCGGCGCGGAACTGGCGAAAGCCGGATTCACGGTGATGACCGGCGGCGGCCCCGGCATCATGGAGGCCGCCAGCCGCGGCGCGAAGGAGGCCGGCGGGCCCACCGTCGGCTGCAACATCAAACTCCCCCGCGAGCAGCACCCAAACCCCTACCTCGACCGCTTCCTCGAGTTCCGCTATTTCTTTGTGCGCAAGGTGATGCTCGTCAAGTACTCGTACGCCTTCGTCGCGCTGCCCGGCGGGTTCGGCACATTGGACGAGCTCTACGAGTGCGCCACTCTGGTGCAGACGGGCAAGATCCGCGAGTTCCCCATCGTGCTGATGGGCGTGGCGTTCTGGCAGCCGATGATGGACTTCCTGCGCGCCCGGATGGTCGCCGAGGGCACCATCGATCCCGCCGACCTCGACCGGTTCATCCTGACGGATTCACCCGAGGAAGCGGCGCGCCGGATCCGCGACGCGGCCATCGGCACCTTCGGGCTTCGGTACGAGAAGCCCCTCCGCCCCCGCTGGTGGCTCGGCGAGCGCGGCAAGCCCACACCGCGCCCGGGTGCCGAACGCTGATCGAAGCCGGCGCGGAAAAAGCGGGCACGGGCGAGCAACGAGGCTCGTCCCGCGCCCGCCTCGCCGCGCGCAGCGGTCTGTCAGCGCTCCGCGCGGGCTGAAGGCCCCCGGTTACCGCCCTTCCGAAGACAGGTACTTGCGGGTCTTGGGCGGCTCGACCTTGATGTGGATCGCGCTCGGATCTCCGATCAGTCCCAGCGCCGCGCCGCGGAGCATGACGTTGCACACCCACTCCAGGAGGCGCTTCCATTCCGCCTCGAGGTCGGGTGTCCATGCCGGGCCCATCACGCAGGCGATCGACTCGGCCAGCAGGTCACGGACGATCGGGTAGTGCTCGGGGCGCGCCCCGTATGACACATGCTGCGCCCCCAGTTCCATGAGCGGGCCTTCCAGCGACTTCAGAACGCTCACGTTCCGCCCGATCAGCGCCAGCGCCGCTCGCAGGTGCCCCACCTGGAGCCCCATGTCGGCGGGGAACAAACGCCTGACATCCGGGTGCCGCGCGAAAAGCCGGGCGTAGAAAATCTCCGAAACCTCAGCCAGTCTCGGCCCCAGCGTCGCATAGCTCTTCTGGATTGCGTCGTATTCGTCGCCGGGCATGTCCGTGGCTCCGCGCTGGATCGTCCTTGGTGCGTCATCCTTTGAGCGGGCCCCGGTGCGGCGCCGCCCTCACCACTTCATGCGACGGAAGGACAGCCCCCGGCCAGCCCGAACCGCCAAGAAACGCGCATCAATGGGAGAACCCCGACCCTCCCCCGTTTAGAGTGACCACCATGCCCGATCCCGCCGCGGCACCCCACGAGCCCACCAACCACGACGTCACGATGCTGCTCCAGGCGATCGGCGACGGCGACGACCACGCCGCGGCCCGCCTGCTGCCCCTGGTCTACGACGAGCTGCGCAAACTCGCCCACGCGCGGATGAACAACGAGGCCCCGGGCCAGACGCTCCAGCCCACAGCGCTGGTCCACGAGGCGTACATGCGGCTGGTTGATGCCCAGGGGCGTTCGCCCCGGTGGGACGGTCGCGGGCACTTCTTCGGCGCCGCCGCCCTCGCCATGCGCCGCATCCTGGTCGAGCGGGCGAGGCACCGCAACCGGATCAAGCACGGTGGCGGGCGAAAGCGCGTGGACCTGGAGGACGCGGACGCCGCCGCCCACGCGCCCGACGGCACCGACCTGGTCGCTCTCGACGAGGCGCTGCAGAAACTCGAGAAACTCGACAAGCGCAAGCACGACGTGGTGATGCTCCGCTACTTCGCCGGGCTGAGCATCGAAGAGGCGGCGGGGGCGCTGGCGCTCTCGCCCGCGACCGTCAAGACCGAGTGGAGTTTCGCCCGCGCGTGGCTGCGGCGCGAGATGGCCGGCGCCGAGATCGGCGAGTCCGCCGGCAGCCTCCGGGGCGACTGAGCCGATCACGAGCGAGCCGATGGCCCAGGACCGATTCCAGCGCGTGCAGAGCGTTTTCGAGCGGGTGGCCGCCGCGCCCGCGGACCAGCGGTCCGCCCTCCTGGAGAGTCTGTGCCCGGGCGAGGCGTCGCTGGCCGAAGAGGTCCGCTCGCTGCTGGAGTTCCACGCGGAGGAAGAGGCGGGGGTTCTCGACCCCAACGCCGTTCGCGAACTCGCCAAAGCCGAGACCGCGGACGAGCCGGTCCTCTCGCCCGGCACGCGGGTGGCCGACTACACGGTCTTGGGAACGCTCGGCGCGGGCGGCATGGGCGTCGTGTACCTGGCGCAGCAGGACCGCCCCCGGCGCACCGTGGCGCTCAAGCTGCTCCGCTTCGGCTACCAGAGCCGCACCGTGCTGCGCCGCTTCGAGCGCGAGGCGGAAGTGCTGGGCATGCTGCAGCACCCCGGGATCGCGCAGATCTTCGAAGCCGGCGCCGCCGACCTCGGGCGCGGCCCCCAGCCCTACATCGCGATGGAGTTCGTCAACGGCGCCTCGCTCACCAGCCACTGCACCCGCGAGAAGGCCACCACCGAGCGTCGCGTCGAACTGCTCGCCGGCGTCTGCGAGGCCGTCCACCACGCCCACCAGCGCGGCGTCATCCACCGGGACCTCAAGCCCGGCAACATCCTCGTCGACCAGCACGGCAGCCCCAAGGTTCTCGATTTCGGCGTCTCCCGCGCCACCGAGAACGACCCGCTCGCCTCGATGCACACCATCACCGGGCAGCTCATCGGCACGCTCTCGTACATGAGCCCGGAGCAGGTCTCGGGGGAGACGGGCGTCGACGTTCGTTCCGACGTCTACGCGCTCGGCGTGATCCTCTTCGAACTCCTGACCGGGCAGTTGCCTTTCGACGTCCGCACCAAGCCGATCGCCGAGGCCGCCCGCCTAATCCACGACACCGAGCCGCGCCGACTCTCCGCGGTGGCCCCCGCGCTGAGGGGCGACCTCGACGTCATCGCCGCCAAGGCCATCGAGAAGGACCCGACGCGCCGGTACCAGTCCGCCGCCGATCTCGCCGACGACCTGCGCCGCTTCCTCATCGGCGCGCCGATCAGCGCCAAGCAGGACTCGTTTCTTTACGTCGTCAGGAAGCAGGTGCGGCGCCACCGGCTCGCCTCCGCGCTCGTCGCGGCGTTCTTCGTCAGCGTCACCACCCTCGGCGTGTACTCAACCTTCCAGGCCTACCGCGCCGACCGCATGGCCCGCACCGCCAGGGACGAGAGCCAGCGCGCCCAGAACGCCGCCCTCACCGCGACCATCGAGCGTGAACGCGCCAACCAGAGCGCCCGCCAGGCCGCCCTCGACCTCCGGGTCAGCAACATCGAGCGCGGGCGGCTGCTCGGCTTCTCCGGCGGAATGCTCCTCGCCGAGGAGCAGCTCTGGCCCGCGCTGTTCCGCGACCCGTTCTCCGCGCATGCGTTTTGGGCCCTCTGGGAGCTCTACGGCAACAACCCCTGTCGCGCCACCATCCTCACCGATTCCGGCGCGATTCGCGGCACAGCCTTTAGTCCCGACGGCCGATGGCTCGCCGCCGCCGTCGAAGACGGCGACGTCAATCTCTACGACGCCGCATCCGGACGATTCGTCAGCCGTGTCGCCACACGCCTCCCGCTCCCTCGCGTCGGGACGCTCAAGTTCTCGCCCGATGGGCGCTTCCTCGCCCTCGTCGACACCCCCGGCAACGTCTACGTATGGAGCGTCCCAGACTTTCGGTGCGTGACAACCTTTGAAGCCGCGAGCGTCCGCGGCGTCCGCGGTTTCTTCAGCCCCGATTCGTCCCTCTACGCCCTCGCCTCGCTCGGCGGGATCGTCTCCGTCTACCGCACCGACGACTGGACCGAGCGCTGGTGGACATACGCCCACCGGGCCGACGCCGTCAGCGCCGCCTTCTCACCGGATTCGCGGCGCCTGCTCTCCACCGCCAACGAGGTCGACGCTCGCATCTGGGACGCCGACACCGGCGCGCTCCTGACCACCCTCCGCGGGCACGCCGACGTCATCAACGCCTCGGAGTGGTGGCCCGACGGGTCGCTCGCCATCACCGGCGGCGGCGACCGCGAGGTCCGCTTCTGGGACCCCGAGACCGGGGCCTGCGTCTCGAAGTACAACCCCAACAACGGCACCATCGGCTACATCCACGTCAGCCCCGACGCCAAGAAGATGATCGTCACCGGCTGGTGGCGCTTCGACATCATCGATATCCCCACCTGGCGCCTCGAAGCGTCTTTCTACGGGCACCGGCGCGGCATGCACGCCGCCACCTGGAGCCCCGACAGCAAGTCCGTCGCCACCGGCTCCATCGAGAGCGAGATCCGCATCTGGGACCTGCCCAGCGCCGTCGGCCCCGCGAGCGCGCCCGGCCACGGGCACCGCGTCACCGCCGTGGGTCTCAATAAGAGACAGGACCGAGTGCTCAGCGCCTCGTGGGACAAGTGGGTCATCCTCCGCGAGTGGCCGAGCATGCGCGAGATCACCCGCTTCCGCGGCGGCGGCGCCTACGGCAACTGTGCGCTTTTCCTCGGCGACGGCTCACGATTCGCCCACATCACCCAGAACAACGAGGTCCTGATCCGCGATTCATCGGACGGTCAACCCCTGTGCGCCATCCTGCCCGTCCGCCGCGCCGCCACCGCCATGGCCGCCACCGACGACGGCGGCACCCTCTACGTCGCCGCTGGCGGCGCCCTGATCTCCGCGTGGGATACCAAGACCGGCGCGCTGCTGGACTCATGGGGCGGCGAGGGGCGTGACCCCTTGTGGATGAAGGTCAGCAACGACGGCGCCCGCGTCGACCTCAGCCAGCGCGATTTCGTCTGGCAGTCCTGGGACTTGGACCCGTTCCGCCCCCGGCCGACCATCACCACCCGCAGCCCCGCCTGGGCCCTCGACATTTCTCCCTCCGGCGGACTGGCCGCCCTCACCAACTGGGCGTCGGAGATTCAGGTCTGGAACCAGGACATGCAGGCGTACCTCGGCACACTCTTCGGGCACCGCCAACTCATCTCCGGCTGCGTCTTCGCGCCCTCCGAACGGTTCCTCTGGACCGCCAGCACCGACGCCACCGCCAAACTCTGGGACCTGAAGGAGTACCGCGCCCTCCTGACCCTGCGCCTCGCCGACGACACCCCGCTCAACACCATCGCCCTCGCTCCCGACGGGCGGAACGTCGTCGTCGGCGGCTACGACGGCGCGCTGCACGTCTGGGACCTCAACCGCTTCGATCGTCACATCGCCGGCAACCTCGAGTCCCAGGTCCGGCGACTCATCGGGCCGTCGTCCACACCGGAAGAACTCGAGAACGTCCGCCTGCTCCGGGAGTGGGCCGCCAAGGTCCTCGGGCCCGATGCCCCAGCGGTCCGACCTGGCGGCCTCTCACCGCCGCTGTGAGTCGTGCGTGGGCCGCGAAAAAAAACCGAGCCGTGAGGCTCGGGTCTTGTGAGAACCGGGATTTCCGGAACTATCAGCGACGCCGACGGGCGGCCAGCAGGCCCGCCGCGCCGAGGAGGCCGGCCGCGCCCGGGGTG
>JAFLCM010000151.1 GCA_017303565.1 Planctomycetota bacterium | reverse complement strand
GGGCCTCGATGATCTCCGCGGTGGTCCGCGCCGGGCTGATGCCCCCATGGGACGCCGCCCCGCCCGAGAACGGCGCACCCTCACCCTGGAAACACGACCCCTCGCTCACCGCCGACGAGAAACGCGACCTTCTGTCGTGGCTCGATTCCGAGCGCCCGCAGGGCGACATGAGCGAGGCCCCCGCGCCGATCAAACGCGTCCCCGGCTGGCAGATCGGCGCGCCCGACCTGATGATGATCTCCGAGAACGTCGTACTCCCCGCCGACGGGCCTCTCGTGTTCTCCCGGCTGGTCGTCGACACCCGGCTGGCGCAGCCGATGTGGATCGCCGGCGTGGAGATGATGGCCCGCAAGCGCATGAGCCTGCACCACGCGGTCCTCTTCCTGCAAACTGAGCCCATCGCGGACGGCCAGTCCGACGCCGAGGCGATGCGCGCCGGCGCGCTCACCCCGATCCTCGCCGCCGGCGCGGCCCACTCCGCCGCGATCTACCCCGAAGGCTCAGGGCGCCTCATCCCCGCGGGCGCGAAACTCGTCATCCACGCCTGGTTCCGCCCCGGCGGCAAGCCGATGAGCGAAAAACTCCGCCCCGCGTTCAAGGCGCTGAAGCAGCCGCCCGCGCTCGAGGTTCGCTCCGCGCCCATCCTCGCCGACGCCGACGCCCCGGGTGCGGCCCGCGTGGGAGAGGCCATGCTCCCCGCCGCGGCGAGCGTCTTCGCGTTCACGCCGACCCCCGGCCTCCGCGCGCAAGGTCTTTCGTTGTCGCTCAAAGGCCTCGCGCCCGCGCCGAAGTTCACCTCGTCCCGCTTCCGCGCCGCTTGGCCGGTGCGCTACCAGCCGCTCACGCCGTGGGACCTCGCCGCGGAAACCCTGGCGCGTTTCACGGCGACGCCGGTCGAGGAGCCCGCCGCTGGGAGCGCGTCCCAGACCGTGGCCCTGCTCGGCATCGTCGAGTACACCGTGCAGCGTCCCGAGTAGCGGGAGATCACGACCCCAAGGGGCGCATCAACGGGAACAGCAGCACGTCGCGGATGCTGTGCTGGTTCATCATCAGCATCATCAGCCGGTCGATGCCGACGCCCAGCCCGCCCGCCGGCGGCATGCCCACCTTCAGCGCGTACACGAAGTCCTCGTCGAAGTTGCGGAAAGTGTTCTCCTCCGCGTCGATGCCCGCGAGCTGCTCGCGGAACTTCGCCTCCTGCACGTCGGGGTCGTTCAGTTCGGTGTAGGCATTGCCGAGTTCCATCCCGCCGATGAAAAGCTCGAACCGCTCGGCGACCTCCGGGCGCTCGGGCTTGGAGCGCGTCAGGGGGCAGAGCGGCGCGGGATAGTCCATCAGGAAAGTCGGGCGCGAAGGATCGATCGCCCCCTCGGCGTGATCGAACAGCGCGTTGACGAGCAGGATGTCCGCCACGCCGTCCACCTTGTGCCCGCGCTTCTTCGCCTCGGAGCGCACGCGCGCGGCATCGTGCATCGAGAAGCCCAGCCCCTTCTCGAAGAGCACCTCGTACGTCACCTTCTCGAAGGGCCGCGCGTAGTCGATCTTCAGGTCACCATAGGGAAGCACCAGCCCCGGCTCATCGGGGAACCACTCACGCTTCACCCGCTCGGCGCAGCGGCGGACCATCGACTCGACGATCTCCATCATCGTCTCGTACGAGCCGAAGGCCTCGTACAGTTCGATCATCGTGAACTCGGGGTTGTGCGAGCGGTCGAGCCCCTCGTTGCGGAAGTTCCGGCTCCACTCGAACACGCGGGGCATCCCGCCGACGAGCAGCCGCTTGAGGTACAGCTCGGGCGCGATCCGCATGAACAGGTCGATGCTCAGCGCGTTCATGTGCGTCACGAACGGGCGCGCCGCCGCCCCGCCCGCCAGCGTCTGCAGCGTCGGCGTCTCGACCTCCAGGAACCCGCGCTCCTCCAGCAGCCCGCGGATCTCGCGCACCAGCATCGCCCGCATCTTCGCCACCTGCATCGTCTCGGGGTTGGCGTACAGGTCCACGTACCGCCGGCGGTACCGCACCTCCGTGTCCTGCAGCCCGCTCCACTTCTCCGGCGGCGGGGCGATGCTCTTGCACGCCAGCGCCACCGACGACGCCCACACCGTCACCTCGCCCGTCTTGGTCTTCATCAACGGACCGGTCACCACCACCACGTCGCCCAAATCGAGCAGCTTCGCCACGTCGAACCCCGGCGCGGCGCAATCCTTCATGCTCACCGCCACCTGAAGGTCTTTCACCATCGCCCGCTCGGCGGCGGTCTCGGCCCGCGTGTCGCCCGCCTCACGCGCCGGGCCCGACGTGTGGTCGCGCACCTGCAGCCACATCAGCTTCCCGCCGTCGCGCTTGAGCATCACCCGCCCCGCGACCTTCACCACCGGGCGACCATCGGCGACGACGGCCCCCGGATTCCCTTTGGCCGCCGCGCTCGCCGCCTGATGGGCCGCATCGGCTTTCTCGTCGTACCTCGACCGCGCCTCCGCCACCGTCACCAGCCCCACGGTCCGCTGGCCGTAGGGATCGAGCCCGAGCGCGCGCACGGCGTCACGGTTCGCGCGCCGCTGCGCCTCGAGGCGGTGCGGCGATTCTTCCGCGGCCGTTTCCGGGCTCGGGGAGGCGGGACCGGGCGTGTTCGGCTTCGATGCGGGGTCGGTCATGGGGTCCATCGTACGCGCTCCGAACACGAGCGCCGCACGCCCGCCGGTCCGCGAAAACCTGCGCGCACGGCACCCCGCGAGACCGGATAAGCGTGGCGCACGTCTGTAGGGCCGCCCGAGACGTGGAATCAGGAATCCGCGCTGGTACCACCGTCGGATTGTCCGCATGGTGAGGGAGTCGCCGCCGCCCCGTAAGTTGTACCGCGGACGTTGGCGACAGGAGCACAGGCCATGATGAACCCGAAGACCAGCACGTCCGTGATCGTCGGTGTGTTCGCCCTGATGACCGTCGCGGGCGCCGCCCAAGGCGCGATCATGATCGGCTCCAACGCCGCGAGCGGTGTCGGCAACACCAACTCCACCTTCACCGGCACGATCGACTACGCCCCGCAGACCTCGACCACCGGCCTGCTCACCATCGTGCTGACCAACACGTCGAACGTGGCCTTGAACTCGCGCCTCACGGCGTTCGTCTTCAACGCCGGGTCGGCCGCAAGCCCCAGCAGCCTGCTGCTCACCGCCGTCGGCGCGACCGTCTCCAACATCTCCGGCGGCAGCGCCAGCCCCTTCGGCAGCACGTTCGTCGGCGGCGCGGGTGTCGGCGGACAGTTCGAGGGCGGCGGCAACCCCTCCAGCGGCATTTCCCCCGGACAGACCGGCACCTTCACCTTCCGCATCACCACCGCCAGCGCCCCCACGCTCTCCGCGTCGGACTTCCTCAGCGGCCCGTACGCACAGAACTTCGTCGTCCGCTTCCGCGGCTTGTCCGACGGCTCGTCCAGCAAGATCCCCGCCGTCCTCGTCCCCACGCCCGGCACGGGCGCCCTCGCCCTCGTCGGCGTGCTCACGATGTCACGCCGCAAGCGGGCGTGAACACGGGGAGCGATCTCGCATGAACACGGGGCGCGCCGCGGTCGGCGCGCTCTCTTTCGTTCTGACCACTCACCGCGGGTTCGGCGCCGACAGGATCGACAGGTACCGCTCCCACGGCCCGACGAAGGGCTTCCACTGGTACGCCAGCGCCTTGCCGATCTGCGCGACGTGGTTCAGGTCGTGGATCACCCACGCCGCCAGCAGATTGCCCGGCGTCACCTCGCCCAGCGCCGGGTGGCGCCCGACCAGCGCCATCGCCGCCGGGTCCTTGCACATCCCCTCGGCGGCGGCGAGCGTGCCGACGCGCTCACGCTCGAACACCTCCAGCAGGTCCGCGAGCGAATGGTCCGCGAGCAGCGGCACGTGCCCGGCACGGTCCAAGGGATCGAACGCCCGATCGCGGCCGTGCTCCACGATGACCCGCATCCGCGGCACCCAGTCCGTCCGCTCGCAGAACACCAGGTGCGCCACCACTTCCTTGGCGCTCCAGGTGCCAGGGCCGTAGCCCGGCAGCACCCAACCGTCGGACAGCCCGGAGAGCAGCGCGCGGAGCACCCGCGGCGTGCGCTCCAGCATCGGCCGTGCCTCCGCCCAGTCGCAGCGCAGCGCGTCCACGCTCAAGCCCCGAGCTTCTCTTCAAGGAACGCCTTCACCCGGTCCACCGACATCCGCGACTGCTGCCCGCTGTCGCGGTCGCGCACCGTCACGGTCTGATCCTTGAGCGAGTCGCCGTCGATCGTAAAGCAGTACGGGCAGCCGGCCTCGTCCATGCGGGCGTAGCGCTTGCCGATGGACTGCTTCTCGTCCATCTCGACCGCGCCGAGCCTCCAGAAGCGGTTGTGCAGCTCGGTGTGCAGTTTCTCGGCCATCTCCGGCATGCCGTCCTTGTTCACCAGCGGGAACACCGCCGCCTTGATCGGGGCGACCCTGGGGTGGAACTTCATGAACTCCGGGCTGGGGCGGCTCTCGTCGCGGGTGTAGGCCTCGCAGATGAGCGCCAGCGCGCCGCGGTCGAGCCCCGCCGCCGGCTCGATGCAGTGCGGAACGTACCGCTCGCCGCGCCGCGACCCGTTGGGCAGCAGTTCGCCGCGCTCGGTGTCGTTGTACTCCATCTTCACCTTGCTGTGCGCCTGGTGCTGCGTCAGGTCGAAGCACCCGCGGTGCGCGATCCCCTCCAGCTCCCCGAATCCCGGCGCCGTGAAGGGGAAGCGGTACTCCACGTCGCTGGTGCCGCAGGAATAGTGCGACAGCTCGTCCTTGTCGTGCTCGCGCAGGATGAGGTTGTCCCCGGCGAGCCCGATCGACTTCCACCACTCCATGCGGAAATCCCGCCAGAAGCGGTACCAGTCCTGCGACTCGTCCGGGTGGCAGAAAAACTCCAGTTCCGCCTGCTCGAACTCGCGGGAGCGGAAGGTGAAGTTCCGCGGCGTGACCTCGTTGCGGAACGACCGCCCGGTGTTGCCGATGCCGAAGGGCACCCGCACCCGCGTGGTGTCCCAGACGTTCTTCGCCTGCACGAACACGCCCTGGGCCGTCTCGGGCCGCAGGTACGCTCGGTTCGCCTCGTCGCGGATGGCCCCCGGGATGGTGTCGAACATCAGGTTGAACATCCGCGGCTCGGTGAGCGAGCCGGGCTTCTCGGCGTCGGGCGCGATCACCCGGTCCCAGGGCTTGGGCAGGCTCGACAGCGCCACGCTCGTGATCGACCCGAAGGTCTTCTCCGCCTTCTTCTTCTGCTTCGCCTCGCTGGGCTGGTCACCGACGTACGCGAACACGGGCTTGTCGCCCGGATTGCCGCTCTCGGGCACGAACACCATCACGTGGTCGTAGCGGTACCGCCCCTTGGTCTCCTTGCAATCGACCATCGGGTCGTTGAACCCCGCCACATGCCCCGACGCCTCCCACACCTTCGGGTGCTGGATGATGCACGTCTCGACCGGCACGCACACCACCTCACGCCCGTTGGGACCCTTGCGCCCCCAGCAGGGCCGCATGATCATGTCCTCCCACCACGCGTCACGCAGGTTCTTCTTCAGTTGCGCGCCCAGCGGCCCGTAATCCCAGAACCCGTTGATCCCGCCGTAGATCTCCGACGCCTGGTAGATGAACCCGCGGCGCTTGCACAGCGCCATGATGGCGTCCATCGGCTTCACGCCTTTGGCGGACTGATTGACGGCGGGGCTGGCTCCGGCTTCGGACATCGCGGTTCTCCGATTGAAATGGGCCTCGATCATAGCGGGGCCGCGATCCGCTA
Source organism: Planctomycetota bacterium (assembly GCA_017303565.1). Classification (GTDB taxonomy): domain Bacteria; phylum Planctomycetota; class Phycisphaerae; order Phycisphaerales; family UBA1924; genus JAFLCM01. Next base: position 520 of record JAFLCM010000151.1, on the reverse strand, counting down.
CCCTCATCCGCCATGAGCCACTCGCTCGCTCTGTTCCCCCTGCTGCTGCTGCTCACCGCCCTCGCCGCCGCCGGTTGCGCAAGCCAAACGCACGCGCGGCCCTCCCCCGCGCCGCCCTCTCCCGCGCCCCCGCGCGGGTTCCTCTTCGGGGAGCACACCCTCCCCGACGGCGGCGCCATGAACTACGCCGTCTACATCCCCCGCGACGCCCACAAGTCGCGCGACCCCCTGCCCTGCATTCTCTTCTTGCACGGGCGCGGCGAGTCGGGCACCGACGGCAACAAGATGCTCATCCAGGGCCTCGGCGCCGCCGTCCAGTGGAACGCCGACGCCTGGCCCTTCGTCATCATCTTCCCGCAGAAGCCCGACCCCAATCGCCCGTGGGACGACTACGCGTCGGACGTGATGCAGATCCTGTCCCGCGTGCGGAGCCAGCGGCCGATCGACGGGCGGCGCATCTACCTGACCGGACTCTCGCAGGGCGGGCGCGGGGCGTGGGTGCTCGCCGCCCGCAACCCCG
>JAFLCM010000150.1 GCA_017303565.1 Planctomycetota bacterium | reverse complement strand
GAGGCGGGCGTGCATGGTGCGGCCCAAGGCCTTTGTCAGCAGCCCGCCGACCCACTCGACTTTGGTGCGGGCGAAGACGGCCTTGCTGGCGTCCGCGACGACGACCTCGGCGGTGTCGCCGCGGACGGACTTGAGTTCGAAGAGTTCGACCAGGCCCGACTGCGAGGGGCTGGCGGCGACGAGGGCGCGGACGCGCTCCCACAGGTCGGCGGTGTCGGGCGCGCCGACGGCGGACCCCGCGGGCTCAGCGATCGATGGCGATGGTGCAACAGGAACCGGAGCCGCCACGGCACGCGGCGCCGGTGGAGCGGCTTGCGGCGGCGGGTTCGCATCCGGGAGCGGTTTCGGCGGGGGCGGGGAAGCGCCCTCCGCCGTCAGCGTTTTTTTGCCGGGGGGGCTCCAGACAGTTGGGCTCCGATTGGCCGGGCTCCGGGAGCGGGCGCGGGAACGCCCGAGAGCAGTGCCGCGACGTCCGCGAGTTTCTCGGTCATCGCGAGGCGGACGATCAGCGCATCGGTCAAGGCGCGGGCGGTGGCGGAGTGCGACAGGGCCCGCTGCACGCTCTCGCACAGCGCGATCATGTGGACGATGCCGGGGGCGTCGAAGCGGGCGGCCTGCCGGACGGCGGCGTCGCGGGCCGGGCCCGAGAGGTCGACGAGCGTGGAATCCGCCCCGCAGGCGCTCAGGATCATCAGGTCGCGCAGGTGCAGGACGAGCGTTTCGACCAGTTGTTCGAGCGAAACGCCCTGCGCGATGAGCCGGTCGGCGCTGGCGAGGGCGGTCTTCGCGTCGGCGTCGGCGAGGGCGTCGACGAGCGCCGTCACCACGTCGCGCTCGGGGAGGCCCAGCAGCTTCTCGAGCATCTCGACGCTGAGGGTCGCGCCGGGCGGTGAGGCGGCGATCACACGGTCGAGCAGGCTCAGCGCGTCGCGCATCGACCCGTTGCCCAGGCGCGCCACCGCGTGGAGCAGTTCCGGCTCGGCCTTGATCTTCTCCTCCTTCAGCACCGCGCCGAGGTGGTCGGCGATCTTGGCGGTGGGGATGGGGCGGAAGTCGAAGCGCTGACAGCGGCTGCGGATGGTCGGGATGACCTTGTCCGCCTCGGTGGTGCAGAGGATGAACTTGACGTGTTCGGGCGGCTCTTCGAGGAGTTTCAGGAGCGTGTTGAACGCGTCCTTGGTGAGCATGTGGACTTCGTCGATGATGTAGACCTTGAACTTGCCGCGGAGGGGCCGGTAGGAGGCCTTGGCGATGAGTTCGCGGGCGTCCTCGACGCCGCGGTTGCTGGCGGCGTCGATCTCGATGACATCGGTGTCCTGACCGGTGAGGATGGCCTTGTCGACCTCGGGCGAGCCGCCTGCGAGGGCCTTGGCGAAGATGCGGGCGGTGGAGGTCTTGCCGACGCCGCGGGTCCCGACGAAGAGGTAGGCGTGCGCGACCTTGTTCTGGTCGATGGCGTTAAGGAGCGTTCGCGCGACGGCGTCCTGCCCGACGAGTTCGTCGAAGTTCTGCGAGCGGTAGCGCCTTGCAAGGACGGTATAGGCCATGGGCGAAAATCGTACACGCCGACCGCGCCGGGACTCGCCCAAGGCGGGGCCGGGGGACGGGTTTCGGGGAAAAGTCTTCGGGGCCGCCCCTCCCGGGGAAAGGGCTGCGGGGCATCGGTCCGCGTCGACCGAGTAAACGGCCAGGACACCGGCGGCACCGGGCATCGGCCGCTTATGGCTGCTGCGGTCAAGCCCTGACCAGGTTCACGGGACACCCGTGCACCGGGCCCGGCCGCTTACTCGTGCGACGCGAGGGGGGAGTATAGGACGCGGGCGGGGCGTTGTCCCTGATTCCCGGCCCCTCGATTCCCCCTCCCTACCATCCCGCCATGCCCGACCTGCCACCGCCCCGACGCGTCGCTCGTGACGAGGACCAGCGTCAGCGGGCCCGACTGAAGGCCCTGCTGGCGTTCATCGTCATCGTGCTGATGGCGGTGGTGGTGGCCCTCGGCATCGTCAGTGAGTCGTCCGAGAGCAAGTCGGGCGTGCGTTTGTCGGACTATTGGCCGCTGATCGGGCTGGGGTGCATCCTGTTCTTCGGGCTGATCGTGGCGGTGGACACGCTGACTCCGCGGCGGAAACTGTCCACGATCTCGGCGATCCTCTTCGGGGGGTTCGCGGGGCTGATCGTCACGCTGCTGATGGGCATGGTGATCGACTACTTCGTCAGCACCTACCTGCCCTCGCCCGACAAGAACACCCTGCAGCAGGTGTTCATGATCAAGGTGATCATGGGCCTGGGGATGTGCTACCTCGGGGCGACCACGGTTCTACAGACGCAGGACGACTTCCGCCTGGTGATCCCGTACGTGGAGTTCGCCAAGCAGTTGCGGGGCGCGAAGCCGCTGATCCTCGATACCAGCGCGCTGGTGGACGGGCGGATCCAGGACATCGCCGAGGTGGGGCTGCTCCAGACGCCCTTGGTGATCCCCGGGTTCGTGATCGAGGAGCTGCAGGCGCTGGGGGATTCGTCGGACAAGATGAAGCGGGCCCGGGGGCGGCGCGGGCTCGAGGTGGTGGCGAAACTCCAGCGCTCTCCGCGGCTCGACCTGACGCTCGACGAGACGCCGGTGCAGGGCAAGGACGTCGACGCGATGATCGTCGAACTGGCGCGGCTGATGCCGGGGTCGATCGTGACGACCGACATCGGGCTCAACCGCGTTGCGAGCATCCAGGGCGTGAGCGTCCTGAACATCAACGACCTGGCCAACGCGCTGAAGCCCAACGTGATCCCCGGCGAGCCGCTGCGGGTCAGCCTGCTCAAGCGCGGCGAACAGCCCGGCCAGGGCGTGGGCTACCTCGAGGACGGCACCATGGTCATCGCCGAGAACGGGGAATCCGCCATCGGCAGCGACGTCACCCTGATCGTCAAGAGCACCATGCAGACCTCGGCGGGGCGGCTGATCTTCGGGCGCATCGACGAGCACGCGGGCGACGCCGAGGCCGGCGATTCAGGCGTTCACGACGCTCAGGGCGGTCGCGGCGACGACGACGCCCCCGGGCCGGGGACGTTCAGGCCGCGTCCGCGGACGCACCGGAACCCGCGGCGGGGGTGACTCGAGGGTTTCACTGCGGAGCACCGCCCTGAGGACAGGTCGGCGGCACGGTCGGCCTCAAGATCAGTTTTCCGTCACGCGCTGCAGCATCTCGGCGTACCACGCCGCCGCGCGGTCGAGGGCCTGTTGGTCCTTGTCGGCGATCGCTTGCTCGATCATCGGGAGGATCCACGGCGCATAGCCCGAGTCGCGGTCGCTCGACGCGTAGGCGTTGCGGAACCAGAAGCGCCCGGGCAGGCCCTCTTCGATCTTCCACACGCGGTCGAAGTCGCGGAGCGCCTTGTTGGCTTCTCCCGACGCGCGAGGGGCCTCGGCGGGGGCCCTCTCCAGCCACGCGGCCCGACCGGCCAGGCGCTCCACGCCCGCTTCGATCGGCGCGGGATCGAAGTTCAGGCCCGCGGCGTCCGCCCGTTGTTTGAGCCGCTTGAGGTGGCGCGAGACGTCCGGCCCCCAGCGGCGCGGGTCGAGGGGCAGCACGTCCGCGTTGGCCAGCCGCGAGGCGATGATCGAGGTCACCCGGGTGTTCATCTGCGCGGGCAGGTAGTCGTCGCCGACGACGGCGCGGTACCACGCGAGCGTGTCGTAGTTGGAGTGGTAACTGGTCCCCGGCGCACCGCCCGAGCCCAGGGAGATGCTGGGCACCAGCGCGTGGCAGACGAAGCCGATGTGGTCGGAACCGCCGCCGAGGTCGCCGATGGGCGGCTCAAGGGGCGAGTCCGCGCCGGGCTTGACCGAGCGCTTCAGCCAGGTCTCGAAGACGCTGCCGGGTGACGCGAGTTCCGCGGCGGTGGGGGCGCGACGCCGGGACGCGCTCCCGAGCGGTGCGTTGGGCACCAGCCGGACGGCGTCGTAGATCAGGCTCTTAAGGCTCGGCCCCGATGACGCGGAGAAGTTCGGCCCCATCGTCGCCATGTCGAGGTTGATGTAGGCGACGCCGTTCTCTTCGAGGTCCTTCAGGTTCGCCTCCACCCACTCGACCGAGCCGAGGATGCCGTACTCCTCAGCGCCCCACGCGCAGAAAACGATGGAGCGGTCGGGGCGCTTGCCGGCCTTCGCGAGGTCGCTGAAGACCTTGGCCGCTTCGAGCACGAGGATCAGCCCGCAGGTGGGGTCGCATGCGCCGTGGTTCCACGCGTCGTGGTGGCAGCCGATGATGATCTTCTTCTCCGGCTCCTTGGCGCCCCGCAGGGTGGCGATCACGTTGGCGGTCTTGGTGATCTCGCGGCGCTGCTCGATCTTCAGGCGCACGCGCAGTTCCGGTCCGGAAGTGAGGCGGTAGGGCAGAGGAAGCCCGCCCTGCCAGTTCGCGACGCACTCCGCCACGGGCTCGCCGGTCATGGCCTTGAATATGGCCTGCGCCGCTTCCCACGACACGGGCTGGATGGGGATCTTCGGCAGGCCCGCGTCCTTTGGGTCGATGCGCTCGGCGTGCTCGGTGGCCTCGCGGAGCGGCGTCAACGGGTCGCCCGCCCACGCGGTGGTCAGCACGCTGCCGCACTGCACCTGCGTCGGCGTCGACCAGCCGCCCTCGGGGTAACTGGGCCCCTTGGCGTAGCCTGAGTCGCCCGGGTCGGTGAAGATGATCAGCCCGGCGCAGCCGGCCTCTTCGGCGAAGCGGGCCTTGTAGCCGCGGAAGTTCCCGCCGTAGCGGGCGATCGCGATCGCGCCCGTGGTCTCAACGCCCAGCGACCTGAGTTTGTCGAAGTCCTCGCGCGTGCCGTAGTTCGCGTAGACCACGGGGGCGGTGACGTCGCCGGAGCCGCTGTACGCGTTCCAGGCGAGCGGGATGAGGTCCGGGTGGCGGGTGGCCGGGTCCTCGGCGATCGCGGGCTCGGTCAGGCCGAGTGTCTTCGCCGCCGAAGCCGGCGCCACGATCGCGAGTTCCGCCGACACCGGCTTGCAGAGGTAGGGCCAGACCCAGTGGGTGTGGACCTCCAGCCCCATGGCTTCGAAGGTGCGCCCGAGCGACTCGATCAGGCGCAGGTCGCCGGGCGTGCCCGCGACGTGCGGTTCGGAGGCGACGAGGTCGTGCCAGGCGCTCAGGCGCTTGGGGTCGACGGCGTTCAGGATCGCCCTCTCGAGTTCGACCTGCCCCGCCCGCCTCGACGCCTCGAAGCGCGACAGCGAGAAATCGACGGGCGCGGGGGCGCCCCCTTGCGGCGAAGGCGCCTCGGCCCCGATCGCGGCGGCGGCGCACACAAGAACCACGGTTCCGATCACGGGCGGCGTTCGCATGGGCGAAGCGTACCCGCGCGGTCACACGCCGACGGCGGCGGCGTCGCGGTCGCTCAGCACCCCGCCGTCGGAGCGGGGCTTGACCGTGCCGTCGCGCTTCCAGGAGCGCTCGCAGCGAGGCTGGTCGCGCAGGTCGGTCACCGATGGTTCGGAGCCGCCCGCCGAGAGCGTCACCCGGCTGACGCCCATCAGGTCGGCGAGGTCCACGGGGTCGAAGCGCGCGAGCGACCCGGACGCGTCGGGCAGCGTCAGCCCCGCGTCGAGCGGGTTGTCGAGGTCGCTCGACTTCCGGCGCTCCTCGAGGGCCTTCATCCCGGCGTCGCGGGCCTTCATTGCCTCCGGCCACGCGGGGTCGGCGGTCACGGGGAACGCGTCGATCCAGTTCTTCAGGTGGACCGATGCGCCCCCGTCCTTCGGATCAGCCTTGAGCAGCGCGCGGTACGCCTCGTCCGCGGTGTGCGGCATCAGGGGCGCCAGCAGGCGGCACAGCGCGTCGGTCAGGTCCCAAAGGCACGACTGCGTGCGGCGCCGCCGCGGCGAGTCGGCGCGGTCGCAGTACAGGCGGTCCTTCACCGCCCCCAGGTACACGGCGCTGAGCGTGTCGTTGCAGAAGTCGAACAGCCGCACCGCCGCGCCGCGGAAGTCGTAGGCGTCGTACGACGCGCGGACCTCGGCGCTCATCCGGTTGTACTGGTCGAGAACCCACGCCTCAAGAGAAATCGGCTCGATCGACTTGAAGGGAACGCACATGCCCGGGCCGCTCTCGCAGTCCTTGCCCGGTGGCGAGGGGACGAAATCGTCGAGGTTGCTGAGCATGAAGCGGAGGGTGTTGCGCACCTTGCGGTACGCCTCGCCGCTGTTGGCGAAGAAGGACTTGTCGGCGCGGATGTCGCCCGTGTAGTCGACGGTGGCGACCCACCAGCGGCACACGTCGGCGCCGAACTCCTTGAGGATGTCCTCGACCTCGATCGTGTTTCCCTTGCTCTTGGACATCTTC
>JAFLCM010000015.1 GCA_017303565.1 Planctomycetota bacterium | reverse complement strand
ACCCAGATGGCGCCGCTCCTGGTGGCACGGCTCTCCGAGCCGTGCTGACAACAGCGCACATTCGCCCACATGCCGGCACGTTTAGACACAGGCCACACCCGCGCCGCCGCCGACCCCGGTCGGAGACCGGGGCCACCGAAGCCGGGGCGACCGGGATCGGGGCCCCGCAAGCCGCCCAAGCCCACTATCCTCTCGCCCCATGGCGATCATCGTCTTCCAGCACTGGAACCTCGGCGCACCCGGGCGCCTCGGCCTGACTCTTCGGGACCACGGCTTCCGCCTCGATGTGCGGCGGCTCGACCGCAACGACGCCGTCCCTTCGGACTACGACAACGTCGATGCGGTCGTCTCGATGGGCGGGCCGCAGAACGTCGGGGAGTCCCACCCCTGGATGGACGCGGAGATGGCGTACCTGCGCGGCGCGCACGCGCGGGCGATTCCGGTCATTGGCGTATGCCTGGGGCACCAGATGATCGCCGCGGCTCTCGGCGGCAAGGTGACCAGGATGGCCAAGCCGGAACTGGGGATGGTCGAGGTCAATCTGACGCCGCTGGCCCACACCGACCCGATCATGGCGGGGATCGCCTGGAAGTCCCCCCAGTTCCAGAGCCACGGGTACGAGGTGAGCGAGCTGCCGCCGGATTCGGCGCTGCTGGCGTCCAGCGCCGGGTGCAAGGTGCAGGCGTTCCGTGCCGGGATGCGGACGTACGGGTTCCAGTACCACTTTGAACTCGACCGCGAGGCGGCCAACGCGTACATGGCCCAGGAAGGGTCCGAGGGCTGCGCCGCCGCCGGCGTGACCATGGACGCCTACCGCCAGTCGATGGACCGGTCGTACGAGATGTTCGCACGGCTGGCCGACCGCCTGAGCGTGAACATGGCGACGCTGCTCATCCCCCGCATCGCCAGCAAAGTCGGCTGAGGCAACATGGCCTCCCGGTTCACCCTGCCCGTCCCGAGCGACTACCTGTTCTACCGGGACTTCTGTTCCTACGGGTACTTCCTGCTGGCCCCGAACCGCTGGGACCCGGCGGCCCGCGTGCTCAAGCGCCCGCTTGAACTGTCCGGCGGCGTCGCCGAGGTGACCGTGGCCCAGCCCGAGGGCAAGGGGGCCAAACTCCGGGTGGTGTCGGACCGGGCCCTCTCGCGGGGCGAGAAGGCGGAGGTGTCTCGCCTGCTGACCCGGATGCTCAGCTTGAACGACACCGGCGTCCGGGAGTTCCACCGGCTCGACCCTCGGTGGCGAAGGTCCGGTCGCGGGCGGCTGATGCGCTCGCCGACGCTGTTCGAAGACATCATCAAGACGGTCACCAGTTGCAACGTGGCGTGGCCGAGCACGATCCGGATGAACCAGCGCCTGTGCGAGGTGGTGGACCCGGCGTTCCCCTCGGCGGCGAAACTCGCCCGTGTGCGCCCCGCCACGCTGCGGGCCCGCTGCTCGGTGGGTTACCGGGACAAGAGGATCGTCGAACTGGCCCGGCTGGCGGCCTCGGGGGAGATCGACGCGGCGTGGTTCGAGGACCCCGGCACCCCGGACGAAGCGGTTCTGGAGGCGCTGATCGACCTTCCGGGCATTGGGCCGTACGCCGCCGCCAACATCATGCAGCTCCTGGGGCGGTACCACCGGCTGCCCCTGGACACCGAGAGCGTGCGTCACGGGCGGACGGTTTTGGGGTTCGAGGGGACGGACAAGGCGGTGATGGCGCGGGTGGCGGCCCACTTCGAGCCCATGGGGGCCCACCGCTTCCGCTCCTACTGGTTCGAGCTGTGGAACTGGTACGAGGCCAAACGGGGGAAGTCCTGGACGTGGGACCCGGCAACGACGGGAAAATCGTTCACGGCGGCGCAGTTCTGATGCTGCCGGGGGCGTCTGCGCGCGTCGGCTTTGCGGCTGACGCCTCAACGGGCACCGGGAATTCCCTTGCGACCGCCGCGATCACTTCTGAGACTTGAGGCAACGGTCGGGCGGTGTTTCGTGCACCGACCGGAGCAGAAGTTTGCGGGAGCGCTCGCGGAGGCCGCGGGCCGCTCTCGGAAGGGAGAAGTCAAATGAGAAACTTGTGGACAGCGGTTCCCGTGCGCTCGGCGCGACGGCTGGGGTCCGGGGCGCTCGCGCTGGCGCTCGCCGCCGGTCTGGCGGGCGGTGGGACGGTCGTCATCGTCGAGGGCAACGACACGCCCAACAACGACTTCCTGCACTCGCTGGGCGGGGCGGCGGAGGCCAACTACACGGCCAAGGGCTACGCGATCAACCGCCTGAGCAACCAGCCCGCGGCGAAGACCGAGCAGGAGATCAAGGACGCGATCAACGCCGCCGGGGTGAACGCGGTGGTGTTCCTGGGGCACGGCGGGGTCGACGCGAGCGGGAATGGGAAGCCGTGGCTCGCGTTCGGCTATCCCACGGGAGGCGACGCCTCGAAGGCACTCGAGCCCTCGGACCTGACCGGCGATTACTCGGGGATCAAGCACGTCGAGATTCAGGCCTGCGCTCAGAACTTGCAGGCGTGGAAGGACAAGTTCCCGAACGCCAGCCTGGACGCTTGGTCCAAGACCGTGACCGGCGACCAGATGAAGAACGATGTCGCTAACGGGACGCCGGCGCGCATCCCGCAGAAGGCCCCGCCGGGGCCCCCTCTCCCGCCCCCGCCAGTGAAGAGCACCGACACCCGGTTTGACGACCGGATCCTGGAGTGCCCGCAGGGCGCCGGCACCCCCGAGGACGCCGATTTCATCAACGACTGGCTGCAGTTCAACTTCCAGCTTCGTCCCGAACTGATCCCGGTGTTCCCCAGCCTGCAGTTCAACGTCCGGGTGTTCGACCCGGAGACCGGCATGCTCCCGCTCCGCGGAATGGTGCTGCAGAACGGCGGGCTGATCTTCAACCCACTGGGCGGGCTGCCTTCCGCCCAGTTCACGATGACCATCGACTCCGACGCGTTCGACATCGCCATGGCCAACATCGACACGGTGCCGCAGTTGCACAGCCAGGGGCGGATCCGGATCGAGAACAACGTCTCGGGCCGTCCGGAACAGTTGTGCTTCCAGGCCGCCGCGGACGCGTACTTTGGCCTGTTCTCCCTCCCGCCGGTCCCGCCCTGCCCCGGCGACCTGAACCTGGACGGCCTGGTCAACACGGCGGACTTGGCGATCTTCCTGGGTTCCTTCGGGCTTCCGGCGCTGCCGGGGGACCGCGCCGACCTGAACCACGACGGGGTCATCAACACCCTTGACCTCGCGATCTTCCTCGGTGCGTTCGGGCAGCCCTGCTGAGACGGGCCGGGGCTTTGGGGATCCTCAGGCCGGCGGGCGACTCACACGGAGCGCGCCCGCCGGCTTTCTCGTTCCGACGATCCGGTGGCGGGGCCTCGGCCCGGGCGACCGCCCGGAGGAATCGGGGCGCGCCTGGCGATGCGGCGGTGTCCGGGACCCTGTGCGGTTCCCGGGAAACCCCGGAGCGGCGCGCAAAACCGGTCGATGAGCGCTTCCGGGCGCGCCGCGCAGTGCTACAGTGACGGCGCAGGTCCGCGGTGGTGCGCGGAAAGCATGCTCCGACTGATTTGACCCCCGAGGCGATCGCGCCGATCGGGTTTGGTGTTCAGGCTTTCGTTCGCACAAGTGACGGCCACAGGGCGCCAGGCACGCGCCCCCGGAGCCGGGCAGGATCGCCCCTTCGATGACCAGCGCGGCACTCTCGATCACCAAGAACGAGTTCCTTCACGGGCGGTGGAATGCCGCCGAGTCGGCGATGCTCTACGGCGTCCCCGACTGGGGCAAGGGCTACGTCGGCGTCAACGACAAGGGCCACTGCGTCGTCATGCCCACCAAGGACCACGCCCGCCAGATCGACCTGTACGACGTGGTCAACGGGCTGAAGGAGCGCGGGATCCACACCCCCGTGCTGCTCCGCTTCAACGACCTGCTGGAGCACCGCCTGCGCGAGATCCGGCGGGCCTTCGACGACGCGATGGCGGATCAGGGCTACGCGGGCGGCTACTCCTGCGTGTACCCGATCAAGGTGAACCAGCAGCGCCACGTGTGCGAGCAGATCGCGAACCTGGCGGTGGAACTGCGCTTCGGCCTCGAGGCGGGCAGCAAGCCCGAGCTGCTCGCGGTCCTGGGGCTGTCGGCCACCGCGGGCGGCCCCGGCGTGAACGGGATGCCGATCATCTGCAACGGGTTCAAGGACTCCGAGTTCATCGAGACGGTGATCCTGGCGACGAAACTCGGGCGGAACATCATCCCGGTGGTCGAGAAGTTCAGCGAGCTCGAGCTGATCGTGAAGCACGCCAAGCACTACGGCGTGCGGCCGAAGATCGGCCTGCGCGTGAAACTCTCCAGCCGCGGGGCGGGGCGGTGGGAATCCTCCGCGGGCGCCCGCAGCAAGTTCGGGCTGTTCGTGAGCGAGGTCCTCAAGGCCGTGGACTATCTGAAGGCCCACGACATGCTGGACTGCCTGAACCTGCTCCATTGCCACGTGGGCAGCCAGCTCTTCGACATCCGGGTGCTCAAGAACGCGATCAACGAGCTGACGCACATCTACGCCGAACTGCACCGCCTGGGCGCGGGGCTGACGATGCTGGACATCGGCGGCGGCATGGGCGTCGACTACGACGGCTCTCAGTCCGCGTGGTCCAGCAGCATCAACTACAGCGTGACCGAGTACGCGGCGGACGTGGTGCACCGCATCAAGAGCGTGTGCGACGACGCGAAGGTGCCGCACCCGATGATCATCTCCGAGTCCGGCCGGGCCATGGTGGCGTATTCGAGCGTGCTGGTGCTGGACGTGCTGGGCAGCAGCCGGTTCGAATCGAACCCCGACCTCGCCAACGTCGAGCGGGTGATGAAGGCCGAGCCGGAGGTGCCGCAGCCGGTCCTTGACCTGGTGGACGCGTACCAGAACCTGACGGAGCGGAACCTGCTGGAGGCCTACCACGACGCCACGCAGGCCCGCGACGAGGCGATGAGCCTGTTCAGCCTGGGCTACATGAGCCTGCCGATGCGCGCGGTGGCGGAGCAGCTGTTCTGGGCGATCGGGCACAAACTTCTTGAGAAGGCCAGCAAGCGAGGCGAACTGCCCGACGAGTTTGAGGACCTGCCCGACTCGCTCAGCGACATCTACTTCTGCAACTTCTCGCTGTTCCAGTCCATGCCGGATTCGTGGGCGATCGAGCAGTTGTTCCCGATCGTGCCGATCCACCGCCTGAACGAGAAGCCGGCGCGGCGCGGCATCCTCAGCGACATCACCTGCGACTCCGACGGCAAGATCGACCACTTCGTCGACAAGCGGGTCGACAAGAAGGCGCTGGAACTCCATGAACTGCGCGAGGCCCCGCCCTTGCTCGGCTCGAACGAGCCCGCGGGCCAGGAGCCGTACTACCTGGGCGTGTTCCTGCTCGGCGCGTACCAGGAGATCCTGGGCGACCTGCACAACCTCCTGGGTGACACCCACGCGGTCCACATCAGCGTGGACGCGGGCGGGGAGTGGGAGGTCGAGGAGGTGATCGAGGGCGACACCGTCGAGGAGGTGTTGTCGTACGTGCAGTACGACATCGCCGACATGAAGCGGGCGATGCGGATGGACGTGGAGGCGGCCTGCCGCCAGGGTCGGCTGACGCTGCCGGAGGGCAAGAGCCTGCTCAAGTACTACGACGACGGGCTCGAGGGGTACACGTACCTGGAGGAGTAGGCCGCCCCGGCTCGCGGTCGGTTGGTCCGGCGAGCCGCGGTTTTCCGGGTTGACGGTGTCGGTGCGCGCAGGCGTCGCGGTTCGCCACGCCGCGTGCGACCGCCCCGCTAGAATCCCCTCCCCAAAACCCTGACCTACCAACCTGAGAGGCACCAACCATGCGTCGCGCCAAGATCTCGATCATCGGAGCCGGAAACGTCGGAGCCACCTGCGCCCACTGGGCCGCCGCCAAGGAGCTCGGCGACATCGTGCTGCTCGACATCCAGAACAAGGAAAAGCCCGAGCTGCACATGCCCAAGGGCAAGGCGCTCGACCTGTTCTGCTGCGCCCCCATCGAGCGGTTCGACAGCCGCGTCACCGGCACGTTCGACTACAAGGACATCGAGAACTCCGACGTGGTGGTCGTCACCGCCGGCATCCCGCGTAAGCCGGGCATGAGCCGCGACGACCTGATCCAGACCAACGTCGGGATCGTCAAGAACGTGTGCGAGCAGATCAAGAAGTACGCTCCGAACTCTCACATCATCGTCGTGTCCAACCCGCTGGACGCGATGGTGTACACCGCGTGGAAGGTGACGGGGTTCCCGACGAGCCGCATCATGGGCCAGGCCGGCGCCCTCGACGTCGCCCGCTTCCGCGCCTTTATCGCCATGGAACTGGGCGTGAGCGTCGAGGACATCTCGGCGCTGCTGCTCGGCGGTCACGGCGACGACATGGTCCCCCTGCCTCGCCTCACCAGCGTCCACGGCATCCCCCTGACCGACCTCATGCCCGCCGAGAAGATCGCCGCGTGCGTCGAGCGCGCCAAGGTCGGCGGCGGCGAGATCGTCAAACTCATGGGCACAAGCGCCTACTACGCCCCGGCCTCGGGCACCATCCAGATGGTCGAGGCGATCGTCAAGGACAAGAAGCGGATCATCCCCACCGCCGCGTACTGCGAGGACGAGTTCGGGATCGCCAAGGGCCAGAAGGGCAAGGGCTACTTCGTGGGCGTGCCGGCGCTCCTGGGTTCGGGCGGCGTCGAGAAGATCATCACCTTCAAGATGACCCCCGACGAGCAGAAACTCATGGATGAGTCCGTCGGCCACGTCAAGGACCTGGTGAAGACGGTGACGAACCTGTTCCCCGAACTGGCCTGAACCGGTCGGAACGGAGAATGTCTCCCCAATGGCCCCGCGAGGGGCCTTTTTCCGTTTTCCGGCGGGGATGTGGTATAACGATGCACGCCGGGCGCGCCGGGCGACGCGCTCCGGCTCCAGCCTTTCGCCCGGGGCGGCGGTTCCGTTCAGAAGGAGCCGCCGAGAGGAAAGGATCGGTCGCGAACGTGGCGAACGTTCTCGAATGGGTGCAGTGCTCGGGTTGCGGCAGGCGGCACCGCTGGAAGGCGGAACTCGTCGGCAAGGCGATCGACTGCGCGTGCGGGAAGGCCGTGCCGGTCCCCGCCCCCGCCGCGACCCCGGGCGACTCGGGCGGGTTCGATCCCGACGACACGCTGGTCGATCCCTCGCTCACCAACGAGCACGCCGCGATCTCCGAGGCACCGCCGAAACTCGGCGACGACATGGAACTGGAGGAGGACGCCAAGGCCCGGAACGCGTCGGGAACCGCCGCCGGTCGCAAGGCGGTGAAGGCGGCGAAGGGTCAGAAGGCGGGGTCGGGTCAGCGGGTGGCGATGTACGGCGGGACGCCGATCGTCGTGAAGAAGGCCGGCCTGTTCGGCATGAGCCGCCAGAACGAGATGATCGTGTTCGCGGGCCTGACCGCCCTGGCGTTCATCATGGTGGTCCACGCCCTGATCGTGCAGACGCGGTGGTACATCGCCCTGAGCGTGCTGCTGGTTCCGATCGCGCTGTGGAAGTTCGTCCCGTCGTACCGGCGCTGGCTGGGGAATCGGTCGTTCAAAAGAGCGTGGGCGGAGTCTTTCTCCACCCACGACGAGCCGGGCGATTTGGGCGGTTCCGGGGGCGGGTCCGGGGGGTGAGCGGTCAGCGCTTCTCGGGCGCGACGATCAGGGTGGAGCGTTCCCACGTCTCGCCCATGGCGCGGAGGCCGTTCGACGCGCGACCGACCGCCTCGACGAAGTTCGCGAGGGCCGCGTTGAAGCGCTCGGCGCGCTCGGCGGCGGTCGTCTCGAGGTGGCTGTGGGTGCCGCCGACGAGTCGCAGGTGGGTGGTGTTCGACATGGTTCGGCTCCTTCTGGCGAATCGGGCTGAGTGTCGCGGACGCCGCGGCTCGTCAGCCGCGTGAAGAGTCGGATGCGTTCGCGCTGAAAACCCTGGGGATGTTCCCTCGCGGACGCGGTGAGATTCCCGCGGGTCCGAAAAGAGCAGGATCGGGCGGGGCGCGAGAAAACGCCCCCGCTTTCTGGGCGGGGGCGTCGTGGGGGGGTTCTCGATGAGTTCTGAGGCGTCCGCTCAGGCGGCGCTGCTCAGAGCGGCCTTGGCGGCCTTTGCCCCGCGCCGGGCCCGCTCGCCGGGTGTGAGGGCCTTCGAGCCCGCATCGGCGTTGCTGTCGACCTTGAACTGACCGACGAGACGCTGGAGCTGCTCGGCCTTGGAGGACAGTTCGCCCGCGGCCGCGGCCGATTGGCTGGCGGCGGAACTGCTCTCGCGGCTGACGGCGGAGATCGACTCGACGCTTCTGGCGATCTGTTCGCTGGCGGCGGACTGCTGCTCGGCGGCGGCGGCGAAGGAGCGGACCATCTCCGCGACGCTCTCGGCGCCCTGGACGATCGCGCCGAGCGCCTCGCCCGCCTGGGCGGCGCGCTGCGAGCCGGTCTCCACCTGCTCCGTGCCGCTGGTCATGCGCTCGACGGCGTTGGAAGTCTCGCGCTGGATCTCCTTGATGCTGGACGCGATCTCCTCGGTGGCTTTGGTGGTGCGGTCGGCGAGCTTGCGGACCTCGTCGGCGACCACGGCGAACCCGCGCCCGTGCTCCCCGGCGCGGGCGGCCTCGATCGCGGCGTTGAGCGCGAGCAGGTTCGTCTGGTCGGCGATGTCGTTGATGACGTCGACGATCGCTCCGATCTGCTCGCCGCGCTTGCCCAGGCTGGTGACCGCCTCCGCGCCCGAGTCGACGGCGGCGCGGATGGCGTCCATGCTCTCGACCGACTGAGCCACCACGGTCTGGCCCTCGCGGGCGGACTTGCCGGCGCCGTCGGCGGTCTTGGCCGCGTCGTCGGACTTTCGGGCCACCTCGACCACGCTGGAGGACATCTCCTCGACCGCGGAGGAGATCTGCGTGACCTGCTGGGACTGCTGGTTGATGCCGGCGGCCATCTCCTCGCTGCTGGCGGCGATCTGGGTGGAGGCGGCGGCGACATCGGCGCTGGCGCGTTTCACCTCGACCACCACCGACTGGATCTTCGACACGAACGTGTTGAACCACTTGCCCAGTTCGCCCAGTTCGTCCTGGCGCGCCTCGTCGACTCGGGCGGTCAGGTCGCCCTCGCCCTCGGCGATGTCCTTCAGGCGGGCGGTCATGGCCCGGATCGGATTGACCACGGCGCGGGCGATAACGACCGAGAGCATGACGGCGAGGACCACGCCCAAGCCGGCGGACGCCAGCGTGACGGTCTGCATCGCGTTCATGGAAGCCGCGGCGGTGGTCTCCGCGTCTGAGACCGATTTCTCGAACGACTGGTCCAGCGCGTCGCCCAAGGACGCGATCTCCGGCCCGATGACGTCGAGCCGCTTGTTCACGACCTCGTTGCGAGCGGCGATGAACTTGGATGCATCCGAGGCGGCAGCCGCGTACTCGCGCAGGTCGGAGGCGAGTTTCTCGACCTGCCCGCGGATCTCGCCGGAGGCGTCGCCCGCGGCGGCATCGAGTCGATCAGCGCACTGCGCGATCTTCTGACCCGCCGTCACGACCTGCTCGGCGTCCAGCGCCTGCAGGCCCTTGAGCACGTCGATGCGCCCGGTCATGAGACACTCGAACGCGGCGTTGGCCGCTTCGCGGAGCCCGGACCCGGACTTCTCACCCAGCGCCTGCTGAAGGCTCTGAACGTCCTTGAGGGCGCTGATGCCG
The DNA here is from genome assembly GCA_017303565.1 of Planctomycetota bacterium. Classification (GTDB taxonomy): domain Bacteria; phylum Planctomycetota; class Phycisphaerae; order Phycisphaerales; family UBA1924; genus JAFLCM01. The sequence continues at coordinate 6,088 of JAFLCM010000015.1, read as the reverse complement.
GTCGGGTTCAGGCGCTCGTTGACAACCTTCTCGCGGGCCTCGACCGCGGCCACGGCGTCCTTGAACGCGGTGCCGTAGGCGGCGAGTTTCTCATCGGCGGCGGCCACCAGTTCCCGGCGTTCGGCGTTGCGGAACCGGTCGGCCTCCTTCAGGAGGTTGTCTCCCTTCGCCAGCGTCGCGTTGAACTGCTCCATGACGGACTCGTCGCGGGTGACGAGGTAGTCCTTGGCCTTCATGCGCAGGCTGAGTACGCACTCCATCAGTTCCGCCCCGAGGAGCGCATCCTCGGACAGCCGCGCGAGTTCCGCTGACGCGCCCTTCGAGCGGGCGCCGTACATGGAAGTCACCGCCGACGCGGTGACAATGATCGCCACCACGGCGCCGAACCCGAAACCGAGCCGCTTCCCGATCGTCAAACGCATGACTATCCCCTTCTGAAGTGATCTGCAGGGATCGGCGGGTTGCCGATCATCACGGCGTTTCAGATCGGGCGGAAGTCAACCGCGCTGGGCGAGGGGTTCCCCGCGGTGGGCGTGATTCCCCCCGCGCCGGCGGTCGTCGGCGCGGAGAACCCGCCGGGAATCCCGGAGACGGCGGCGAGCGGTCAGCGCAGGCCGTACTCCTTGAGTTTCCGATAAAGCGTGCGCTCGCCGATGCCCAGGAGTCTCGCGGCGTGCTCGCGGTTGCCGGCGGTGAGGCGGAGCGTCTCGCGGATGGCGCGTTTCTCGAGGGCGGCGAGGCTGCTGCCCGCGAGGGTGCCGCCCGCGGCGGGTCCGGCGTCGTCGTCCGCCATGCCCGCCTCGTCGGGCGTGGCGATGTCCTCGGGGATGTGTCGGACATCCAACGTGCCGGCCTGGTCGGGCGCGACGCCGGCGCTGCCCATGACCACCATGTTCTGAACGACGTTCAGCAGTTGACGCACGTTGCCGGGCCAGCCGAACGCGGTGAGCCGCATCATCGCCGCGTCGGTGACGTCGGGGGCGGGGCGCCCGAGCGACCCGGCGAACTTTGCCACCGCGTGCCGGACGATGCGGGGGATGTCGTCGCGGCGCTCGCGCAGTGGCGGCAGGTGGATCTCCGCGCCGCGGATGCGGAAGAGCAGGTCCTCGCGGAAGCGGCCCTGCTGCACCGACTGCTTGAGGTCCTTGTTGGTAGCGCTGACGAAGCGCACGTCCACGTGCTTCGCTTCGTTCGAGCCGAGGCGCACCACCTCGCCGCTCTCGAGCACCCGCAGCAGCTTCGCCTGCATCGTCATCGGCATGTCGCCGATCTCATCGAGGAACAGCGTGCCCGCGTCTGCGAAAGCGAAGACGCCCTCCCGGTCGCGCTCCGCGCCGGTGAACGCTCCCTTGACGTGCCCGAAGAGCTGGTCTTCCAGCAGGCTCTCGGCCTGGCCGGCGCAGTTGAAAGCGACGAACTTCTTGGTCTTCCGCAGCGAGTTGCGGTGGATCGCCTGGGCGATCAGTTCCTTGCCCGTGCCGCTCTCGCCCGTGACCAGGACGGGGAGATTGGAAGGCCCGACGGCGCGGACGGTGTCGATGATCTTGCGCATCGCCTCCGAGCCGGCGATGATCCCCTCGAATCCGTCGTGCTGAACCAGGTCGTTCAGACCGCCGTCGGGGCTCTTGGCGGCGTGGCGGAGCAGGACGGTCTCGGCGGCGCGGTTGACGAGGGCGCGGAAGACCTCGAGGTCGAGCGGCTTTTCGATGAAGTCGTACGCGCCGAGTTTAAACGCCGCCCGCGCCGTGGGCACGTCGCCGTGGGCCGTGACCATGATGGTTTCGGCGGTGGGCTGGGCCTGGCGCGCGGCCTCGAGGACCTTCATGCCGGCGTCGGCCCCGCCGTCGCCCACCGGGCCGGTGGGCGTGTTCGCTCCCGCCGACGCGGGCATCCGCAGGTCGGTGACGATCACGTCGAACGAGCCGTGACGGAGTTCTTCCAGCGCACCGGGCACGTCGTGGACGAGCGTGCAGACGTGCCCGAACTTCTTGAGCGCGTCGGCCATGACGTCGGCGTGCTCGACCTCGTCCTCGACGATCAGTACCTGGGCTCGGGGCGGCGGTGTGGGCATGCGTGGGGGTCAGTTTCCGTTGGGGGTCATTCTACGTTCCCCGCGCGCCCCAGCGCGCACAGCGCGACGGCCATCGCGTCGGCCACGTCCGGCGGGTCGGGAGGCTCGGAAAGGCGCAGCAGCGCCGCGATCGAGGCCTGCACTTGGGCCTTGCGGGCGTGCCCGTTGCCACAGACGCACTTCTTCACCTCGGTGGGCTTGAGTTCGGTGATCTCCAGCCCGGCGCGGCGGAGGGTGAGGAGAACCACGCCGCGGGCGTGGCCCATGACCACGCCGGTCATCGGGTGCACGCCGTGGACGAACACCGCCTCGACCGCCGCCGCGTCGGGGGCGGTGCGCCCGATGAGTTCCCGGAGGTCGCGTTCCAGTTCCACGAGCCGATCAGCGACCGAGCGCCGCGGGTCGAGGCGCAAGGTGCCGGCCTCGACGACGACGGGCGCATCGAGCGACCCCGGGTCGCCCTCGAGCACGGCGTAACCGGTCAGCCTCAGTCCGGGATCGATGCCGAGGACCCGCACACGGGTGTTGTACCACGCCGTGGCGTCAGTCCTCGATCCGCACCCAGTTGTCCGGCCCGCGGAGGTGAACCCCCGCGATGCGCGGGCAGGGGTTGGGGTCGGCCAGATACGCGATCAGGTTGGTGTGCTCGGTGATCGAGCGGTTGAACCCAATCCAGTGGAACGACAGGGTGAGCAGGATGGCGGTGCAGGCCCAGGCGCACATCTCCATGCGGCGCTCGGTGCGTCCCATGTAGAGGCACAGGCAGCACAGGCCCATGGTGAGCAGTTTGAAGGCGACCACCGCCCGGGAAGAGCCGAACTCGGCCAGCCAGCGCGCGATGGGGTTCGCCTCCGGCAGCCCCACGGTGGTCATGTAGATGAGCGTGCACGCCAGGTCCGCCAGGCCCATCAGCACGATGGCGCTGATGAGCAGCATGACGCGGCGCGAGGTGGCGGCCTTGTGCGCCGGCAGGACCGCCGCCCGCGTGGCCCGCATCATCAGCCCCAGACGATCTTCCGAGAGCACGCTCATCGGACACCTATCTCAAAGGGTCACGGGGGGGGAGCGGGCGCCGCCGACAGCCGCGGTGCGCCCTTTCAAACCGACCCCTCGTCCATCGGACCGGGTGATCCCGCGGTTCAGCCGCCCTCGCCGCGCCGACGTACAGTTGTTCGACGCCCCGCTACAACCGGTTTCTTCTCGGCTGACCGGTGCGGGCGGGACCGCCGGGCTTTTCTCGGCCCGGCAAGGAGCCACCGTGCGATCACGTTCGACCGCCAAGCCCGGCGACCGTTTCTCTCGGACCTTGGCGCGCGCCCTGCTCGTCTTGATCGTCGTCTGCTGGTTCGCGGGCGTCCGGGCGTCGGCCCAGAACGTCGGCAGCGTGTACCTCGACGACTCGCCGGCGGCGGAGGAGGGGCTGACCCGCGCCGCCGAACTGGCGGGGGTTGGCAACTTCGACGAGGCCGCCCGCGTGCTGCAGCGCCTGCTCGATGATTCCGGCGAACTGCTGGTGCTCGCCGACCGCGCCGATGCCGACCTGTTCATCCCGGTGCGGCGGCGCGTGCACGACCTGCTTCTGAGCAACGCCCGGCTGCTGGCCCGCTACCGAGAGCTCGAGCAGCCGGGGGCCCGGGCGCTGCTGAACACCGACCAGGCCGAGCGCTGCGAGGTCACCCGCTTGTTCACGACCGCGGGGTTCGAGGCCGCGGTCCGGGTGGCGCAGGACCACCTCGACCGAGCCCGGTTTGTCGCCTGCTTCCGGACGCTCGCGCAGCTCGACGCCCATCCCGATTTGAACGGCGAGAACATTGCCCGCGCCGCGTCGCTGCTCGCGTCGTGCGTGTCGTACCTGGCCGCCGACCCGCGGACGCCCGACGACGCCCTCGACGCAGCGCGCCGGACGCTCGCGGCGTGGAACGACCGGGCGGGCGTCAAGGCCCCGGACCTCGCTGCTCCGAAGTTCCCCGACATTGATCGAGAGCTCTCGCCGCTCGCGGCCCTGCCCGAGCCGGAGATCGACGCGCTGGTGGCACGTCCATTGGCCAGCGAGTACCTGGGTGCATCGCTCGACAGCGTCGAGTTTCTGGCGTCGCGGATCTCCCAGCAGCAGCGGGGGCCGCCGCCGCGGGCGATCGTGCTGCACGCGGTGCCCGCCGTCGCCGGTGACACGCTCTTCGTGAACGACAGCGAGACGATCACGGCGTGGGACCGGTACACGCTTTCGCGGCGCTGGCGGGTGCGGATCGAGCCGCCGACCACGATCGCGACCATCAACGCCGCGGGCGGGCTTGGGGCCGAGGACTGCAACTGGATCGCGGTGGAGGGGCGGCGTCTGGCCACGGTCAGCGGGCTGGCGCTGATCGCGCGATCGAGCGCCGAGCGGGCCATCAGCGTCCTGGACACGCGCGACGGAGCGGTGCTTTGGACCACGACGCTCAGCCAGCTCGGGCCCGACGTGCTGTCGGAGTGCTTCCCGCGTGGGCCGGTGGTGATCGACCAGGGCGTGGTCATCGTGTCCGCCTCTCGCAACAGCGTGGAGAAGCGTCTGCAGGGCGCGGTCCTGGTCGGGCTCGACCTCGAGACCGGTCGCCTGCGGTGGTGGCGGAACCTCGGGAGCCTCGGCGTCGTGCCCTGGGGCATGAACGCCTTCCCCGCCGACTTCACGCTCGTCGAGCCCGGCACCGCGTACCGCGCCGACCGCGTGGGGGTCATCAGCGCCGTCGACACCGTCAGCGGGCGCACCCTATGGGCCCGGCGCCTCGCGCCCGACCCCCTCGCCTCCAACGGCGGCGGTCGCTCGTTCCTCACGCCGTGGGAGGGCAACCAGCCCCTGCTCAGCGCGGGGCGGCTGATCGCGCTCAGCCCCGACAAGCGGCTGGTGGTCAGCGTCGACGCCCGCACGGGACGTGTGCTCGAGCGGATCCCCGCGCAGGCGTTCAACAACCCGGACTATCTGCTCTCCGCACCGGCTTCGGCGCCGGGCGGGCCGCCGCGGATCGTCGCCGTCGCCCCGAGTCAGATCGGGCTGTACGCGATCGACGGCCTGCTCGCCGAAGCGGTGCACACGCCGCTCGCCGTCGTGCCCGCTCCCGGCGTGCGCGGTCGTGTGTCGGTCGCGGGGGCGAGCCTGGTCATCCCGGTCATCGAGGGCGTGCTGGTCGCGCCCTTGCCCGCGAGCGGACCGGCGCCCGAGCCTCGGACCGTCCGGCTCAACCGCACCGGGCAGTCGCTCGCCGTCGGGGCGCAGCTGATCGTCGTCGACGACCAGCAGGCGCACTCGTACCTGCTGTGGGAGACGGCGGAGAAGCTGCTCGAGGCCCGCATGAACGACGAGCCGGGCAACCCCGTGCCCGCCGTCACCTTCGCCGAACTCGCCTACCAGGCCGGCCGCCAGGAGAAACTGGTCGGCGCGGTCGATCGAGCGGTGTCGGCGATCGAACGCGACCCCTTGTCGGCGACGGCCCCCGCGGTGCGTCGGCGGCTGTTCGTCTCGCTGATGGACATGATCGACCCGGCGCCGGACTCGCCCGCGCCGCGGGTGAAGGACGACGCGCGTCGCCTGCTGATCGCCCGCGCCGAGCAGCTCGCCGCCTCGCCCGCCGAGCAGGTGGTGGCGCTGATGGCGGGCGCCTCGCTGGCCGAGGGCTGGGGCAAGGTGCCGGAGGCGGTGGAGAAGTACCAGTCGCTGCTGCTCTCGGCGGCGCTGGCGTCCCAGACGTACTCGCGGGGCGGGACGACGCTACCCGCCGACGCCGAAGCCACGCGCCGCCTGCGGAAACTGGTGCAGACGCACGGGCGCGAGGTGTACGCGGTGTTCGACCAGGAGGCGCAGGGGAAGCTCGACGCCGCCGGCGCGGCGCCGGACGCGGAACTGGAGCGCATCGCACGCTCGTACCCCGTCTCCACCGCGGCGCCGCAGGCGTGGCTGGAACTCGCGCGTCGTCACCGCGCTGCCGGCAAGGAGTCGCTGGCGCTGTGGGCGCTCGACGAGGCGCTCGCCTCGGCCCAGAGCGC
>JAFLCM010000149.1 GCA_017303565.1 Planctomycetota bacterium | reverse complement strand
CGCCGAAGCCCGCCCAGCCCGCTGCCCGCCCGAGTTCGGAGGGCCGCCCGCTCAAGCGTCCGGCTTCGCCGCAGGTCCGCCCCGGCGTGAGCGCGGCCGACTCGAAGGAGCAGGATTCCGGCTTTTTCTCCCACTGGTTCCTCCGCGCCGCGGTCGTGGTGGGGGCGCTCATCGCGTCGCTGCTCGGGGTTCGCTGGGTCATGCGCCATGCCGCCGCCGGTGGAACCCTCGCCGCCCAACTCGGCGCCGGCGGACGCTCGCCGCAGGGCGTCATCGAGGTGCTCGGTCGCTACCCGGTCTCTCGCGGGCACTCGCTGGTCCTGCTGAAGCTCGACCGGCGCGTCTTGCTCCTGGGCCAGAGCAACTCCGGTTTCACCACCCTGTGCGAGCTCGACGACCCGCAGGACGTCGCCAGCGTCCTGACCCGCGTGGAGGACGACGCCGGGCGCGCACTCAACCGGCGCTTCGGCGACATGCTGCGGCAGATGGAGCGCGATCCCCAGGTCGTCGAGGGCGAAACCCCCGCAGGCGTCTCGCCCCGCGCCGCGCTCCGCCTCCGGCCCGCCAGCGGGGGGGCGGCGTGAACAGTCGATTGCTTCTCACCATCGCCGCCCTCGCGGCGCTCCTGGCCCTCGCCGGCCCCGCCTCGGCCCAGGCGCTCGTCGGCCCGCCGGCCCCGAGCGTCACCGACATCAACCCCATCAGCGTGCTCGACTCCGCGTCGCAGGCCGTGCCCGGCTTCAAGGGCGGCCTTTCGGGCGCGATGAGCATCATGATCCTGCTGACGGCGCTCTCGCTGGCGCCGGCGATCATGATCATGTGCACGTGCTTCGTGCGGTTCCTCATCGTCCTGAGCCTGCTCAAGCAGGCCCTGGGCACGCAGACCGTCCCGCCGGCGCAGGTCACGCTGGCGCTGTCCTTGTTCATGACACTGCTGGTGATGGCCCCCACCTTCGACCGCATCCACGCCGAGGCCGTCGTGCCCTACCAGACGGGGCAGGTGTCCGATACCGACGTGCTGTGGGAGAAGGCCAAGCAGCCGATCCGCGACTTCATGTTCGCCCAGATCGACGCCGCCGACAACTGGTCGAGCGTCTACATGATCCTGAACTACCGCGGCGTCGACACCTCCGAGCCGGAGAAACTCACCCGCGCCGATGTGGACATGCTCACGCTCATGCCCGCGTTCATGCTGAGCGAACTCAAGACCGCGTTCCTGCTGGGCTTCCGTGTCTACCTGCCGTTCCTGGTGATCGACCTGGTGATCTCCTGCCTGCTCATCAGCATGAGCATGATGATGCTGCCGCCGGTCTTGATCTCGCTGCCGTTCAAGATCCTGCTGTTTGTCCTGGTGGACGGTTGGCAGCTGGTGGTGGGGGGGCTGATGGAGTCCGTCGCCAAGGTCGACACGCCCGCCGCCGTCTCGCTCGCGCCCGATATCACCCGTGTCCTGCACGCGCTCGCGTAGGAGCCCCCGCATGCACTACGACGAATCCACCCTCGACCTCGTCCGCGCCTCGCTGGTGATCACGCTGAAGATCGCCGGGCCCATCCTGCTCGCGGGCGTCCTGATCGGCCTTGTGATCAGCGTGGTCCAGGCGGTGACCCAGGTTCAGGAGCAGACGCTGACCCTCGTGCCCAAGATCTTCGCCATGATCATCGTCGCACTCGTGCTGCTGCCATGGATCGTCATGCGGCTGGTCGAGTTCGCGGCGGAGATGCTGACGCTCGCCTGACCCGCCTCACACCCCGCCCCGCGCCCCCGGCTTGCACCCCCGCCGCACGGATGCCCGACCTCCAGTCCATCCTCAGCCTCGTGCCCGCGTTCGCGGTGGTTCTGGCACGCCTGACGGGGCTGTTCCTCTTCTCGCCGCTCTTGTCGAGCACCATGATGCCGCGCCGCTTCAAGGCGATGCTCGTGCTCTTCCTCGCGTTCTGCGTGTTCCCCATCGTCGGCGCCGACCGCTGGGAACCCATCCCCCTCGATTTCACCGTGCTGGGCCCGATGGTCGCGATGGAGCTGCTCATCGGCGTCGCCATCGGCATCATCATGCTCACCCCGCTCTGGGGCGTGCAGCTCGCGGGCACCTTTATGGGCCAGCAGATGGGCCTCTCGCTCGCCCCTATCTACAACCCCGCTACCGACATCGAGGGCGACACCCTCGGTCAACTGCTCTTCCTCATGGCCCTCTCGCTGTTCATCGTCCTCGGCGGCGTCGAGGCCATGTGGGACGGCGTGGTTCGCTCCTTCAGCCTCGTCGCCCCCGGCGCTTTCCGCGCCGACGACACGCTCCTCCGCACCCTCGCGGGCATGCTCGCGTCCGGCTTCCACTTGGCGATGCGCGTCTCCATGCCCGTGATGGCGATCGTGCTCGTCGAGACCGTGGCGGTCGGGTTCATCACCAAGACCCTGCCCACGCTGAACATCATGTCCTTCGGCTTCCCGGTGCGGATCCTGCTGGGGTTCGCGGTCCTGGCCGCGGCGATGGCGGGCGTCCACGGCGCCATCGCCGCCGACACCTCGGGCACGATGGAGGCCCTGCAGGGCTGGATCGACACGCTGGGCCCCGAGGCCGCCCCTGACCACGCTTCAGCACATCTTCCACCGGGAGGACGCTGAGCATGGCCGAGGACCTGGGCGAGAAGACCGAGATGCCGACGCCGCGCCGCCTCAGCGAGGCGCGCGAACGCGGGCAGTCCGGCAAGAGCGTCGACCTCGCCTCCGCCCTCACCCTCGTCGGCGCGTGCGTGCTGATCTACTGGTGGGCCCACGGGCTGATGGACTTCGGCGCCGCCACCCTGCGGCGCACCCTCGGACCCGACGGCCTCGCGTCCTCGCTCCGCGTCGAGGACGTGCAGGGCGACCTCGTGATGGAGGCGATCGAGGGCGCGAAGATCGCCGTCCCCCTCATGCTCATCATGGCGGTGATCGCCTGCGCCGGGCAGGTGTGGCAGGTGGGCTTCATGTTCACTTCGAAGCCGCTGGAACCGAAGCTCGACCGCCTGAACTTCTTCGCGGGTTTCGGACGCATCCTGTCCGCCCGCTCGGTGGTCAAGGGGGCCATTGACCTCGCGAAACTGCTCGTGATCGCCGCGGTGGTCGTCCTGGTCATCCGCTCCGAGACCGACGCCATCATCTCTCTGGCGGTCCTGGACCTCGCGGGCGGCATGATGGAGACCATCCGCATCACCGTCCGCGTCGCGGTGTGGGTGCTGGTCATCCTGATCATCCTCGGCGTCATCGACCGCACCTACCAGCAGTTCCAACTCCACAAGGACCTCCGCATGACCAAGCAGGAGGTCAAGGACGAGTTCCGCTCCCAGGAGGGCGACGTCGAGGTCAAGGGCCGCCGCATGAAGTTCATGCGCAACCTGATGATGCAGCGACTGCAGTCCGACGTGCCCAAGGCCGACGTCATCGTCACCAACCCGACGCACTTCTCCGTCGCGATTCGCTACGACTCCGCGAAGATGAACGCCCCCCGCGTCGTCGCCAAGGGGGCCGACTACCTCGCGCTGAAGATCCGCTACGTCGCCGCGGCCCACGGCGTGCCCATCGTCGAGCGCCCGCCGCTGGCCCGATCGCTCTATTTCAACGTCGAGGTCGGGCGAGAGATCAATCCCGAGCACTACGAGGCGGTCGCCGAAGTCCTCGCCTACGTCTACCGCCTCGAGGGCCGCGCCGCCGGATGACCGCGCACCCCGCGCCTGACTCGCCATCCTCCCGAGAATCCACTCAGACCACACGCCCGTGCCCCCCCTGACGCTCCAGACCATGCCCCGCTGGGTCTCCCTTGTGCAGAAGTACAAGGGACTGCTCGTCCCGCTCGCGTTCATCACGCTGACGGCGGTCATCCTCGTCCCCTTGCCGCCGCTGGTCCTCGACGTGCTCATCGCGGCGAACATCACGCTGAGCATCATCATCCTGATGACGACCATGTATGTCGAGGAGCCGCTGGATTTCAGCGTGTTCCCGTCGCTGCTGCTGGGCGTCACCCTGTTCCGCCTGGTCCTGAACGTCGCGACCACGCGCCTCATCCTGACCGCCGACGCCAACAGCCCCCAGCAGGCCCAGGAGATGGCGGGCAAGGTGATTTCCGCCTTCGCCGGCTTCGTCGCCGGCGGAAACCTCGTCGTCGGCGTGATCGTGTTCATCATCCTGGTGGTCGTGCAGTTCGTGGTGATCACCAAGGGCGCCACCCGCATCAGCGAGGTCGCGGCCCGCTTCACCCTCGACGCCATGCCCGGCAAGCAGATGGCGATCGACGCCGACCTCAACGCCGGCGTCATCGACGAGAAGGAAGCCCGCCGCCGCCGCCAGCGCGTCTCCCGCGAGGCCGACTTCTTCGGCGCCATGGACGGCGCGTCAAAGTTCGTCCGCGGTGACGCCATCGCCGGCATCATCATCACCGTCGTCAACGTCATCGGCGGCTTCGCCGTCGGCATGCTCATGAAGGGCTGGGACGCCCCCGAGACCGCCCGCGTCTTCACCCTCCTCACCATCGGCGACGGCCTCGCCAGCCAGATCCCCGCCTTCCTCGTCGCCATCGCGTCCGCGCTCGTCGTCACTCGCGCCGGCTCCAAGCAGAGCCTGGGCGAGGAGATGACCGGCCAGCTCGCCGGCAAGCCCGAGGCCCTGTGGATCGCCGCCTCGTTCTGCGGCCTGCTCGCCCTCACCCCGCTGCCAAAACTCCCGCTCATCTCCCTCGCCGTCGTACTCGGGCTGATGGCTCACTTCCAACGGCGCGGCGCCCAGATCGCCAGCAACAACGAGCGCGTCAAGGCCGAGCAGGAGGCCAAGGCCGCCATCCCCGCGCCGAAGGTCGAGGAACTGCTCAAGGTCGACGTGCTCGAACTCGAGGTCGGCTACGCCCTGGTCTGCCTCGTCGACACCAACCAGGGCGGCGAACTGCTCGAACGCATCAGCGCCATCCGTCGTCAACTCGCCGCCGACATCGGCCTGGTCATGCCCCCCGTCCGCATCCGCGACAACATGACCATGACCCCCACCCAGTACCGCGTAAAGATCCGCGGGAACATCATCGCCGAGGGCGAGACCCGCCCCGGCATGCTCATGGCCATGGACTCGGGCATCGCTTCCGGCCCCATCCAGGGAGAGCCCACCCGCGAGCCCGCCTTCGGCCTCTCCGCCTGGTGGATCGCCCCGACGCTCAAAACCCGCGCCGAGAGCATGAACTACACCGTCGTCGATCCCACCAGCGTCCTCGCCACCCACCTGTCGGAGATCGTCAAGGCCCACGGCGACGAACTGCTCACCCGCGAAGAGGTCAACAACCTCATCCTCCAACTCAAACAGTCCGCCCCCAAACTCGTCGAAGAGACCATCCCGACCGTCGTCAAGCCCGGTGACCTGCAGAAGGTCCTCCAATCGCTGCTCCGCGAGCGCGTCCCGATCCGCGACCTCGAGACCATCGTCGAGACCCTCTCCGACTGGGGCGGCAAGACCAAGGACCTCGACGTGCTCACCGAGTACGTCCGCAACGCCCTCCGGCGCGCCATCTGCCTCCAGCACGCCCAGCCCATCGATCCCCTGCAGTCGCCGCCGCGGGCCGGCGCCCGGGCGGCCCGGCACCGCCTCGTCTGCGCCACGCTCGACCCCGCGCTCGAGGACGTTATCAACGGGTTCATCGACCGCTCCCCCGCGGGCACGACCCTCAGCATCCCCGCCGCCACCGCCGCCGCCGTCGCCCGGCGCGTTATCGACGCCCTCCAGCCCGCCATCAAGGCCGGGCACACCCCCATCCTCATCGCCTCACCGCAGGTCCGCGCCCAGGTCCGCCAGATTGTCGAGCCGCACCTCCCCGGCGTCGTCGTCATGGGCTACAACGAGATCGTCCCCGAGATCGAGGTCGAGAGCCTCGGCCTCGTCACCATGCCCACCGACGAAAGGGCCGCGGCGTGATCCACCGCCCGTCCTCTTTCTCTTTCCCGCTTGACGGCGCACCCGTCCCCGCGTCACAATCTCCTTGCCGACGGCCCACTCGCAGGACGCGAAAGACGCCGCTCGGCCCGGAGTGTCTCCACGGCCCCGGTCGGTCGCAGCCACGGAGGGCGCCTTGACCATCAAGACATTCCGCGCCCATTCCGTCTCCGACGCCCTCGCCCAGATCAAGAAGGAACTCGGCGCGGGCGCGGTCATCCTCCACACCCGCACCTACAAGGTCGGCGGCGTGCTCGGCGTCGGCGCGAAGTCCATCACCGAGATCACCGCCACCGCCGACATGGCCGTCACCTCGCGCCTCTCCGCGCGCCAACCCGCGGCGGCACGTCCGGTGCCGGCCCCGCCCGCGAAGACACCCGTTCGCCCCGCCCACG
>JAFLCM010000148.1 GCA_017303565.1 Planctomycetota bacterium | reverse complement strand
GACGCCTCCCTGGCCCAGCGGCACCGCGACCACCTGCGCCGCGGCGACTTCGAGACCGCCCGCAAGTACGCGGTCCTCTCCGAGCGTCTGTTCCCCGCCGACAAGGCCCCGGCGGGCGTGGCCTTGCGCCTCGCCGAGACCAGCCGCGCCGCCGCCGTCGCCATCATCCCCGCCGAACTCCGCTCCGGCTCCGAGCCCGCGGACCTTTCGGGGATCGACCCGGTTTCGCGCGAGGAAGCCAAACGCCACTTCTACGAGGCCGCGATGGCCTACCAGCGCCACGCCAAGGCGGCGCTGATCTCCGACCCCGAGGCCGCCCGCGAGAGCCTGTGGCTCGCCGCCGACTGCTACGACCAGTCCGGCGAGCAGGACCGCGCCGTCGACGTCTTCGCCCAGTACATCCGCTCCAGCGCCGAGGGCCCAAAGCGCCTGCTCGCCCAGTACCGCATGGCCCGCGCCCTGCAGTCAATGGGCGACTACAAGAAGGCCATCCCGCTGTTCGAGGACATCATCGAGACGTCGCCCGTCAGCGACGAGGCCACGCTCAGCCTCATCCCGCTGGCCCAGTCCTACCTGCTCGCCTCGAACGACGCCGACCACGAGAAGGCCGAGGCCCGCCTGCTCCAGATCGTCGAGGGCAAGCAGTTCGAGCCCAGCGCCGGGCAGTTCCGCACCGCGGTCGTCGAACTCGGGCGCATGTACCGGCGCATCGGTGACTACCCCAAGGCCATCGAGCGCCTCAACGAGGCCGTCGCCCGATACCCGGACCTCGAGAAAGACCCCGCGCTCCGCAGCGCCCTCGCCGACTCGCACCGCCTCTCCGCCTCCGCCATCGGCGAGCAACTCAAGAGCGCCATGCCCCAGAACGAGCGCTCCCGCCTCACCCGCCTCCGCCGCCAGCGCCTCGAAGAGGCCCTCGCCGGCTACGACCGCGTCCGCGAACTGCTCGAGGTCAAGGACCCGCGCCGCACCAGCGAACTCGACAAGGTCACGCTCCGCAACGCGATGTTCTACCGCGGCGACTGCGCCTTCGACCTCGGCCAGTTCCACAAGGACGACGACCGCGTGTCGCGCGGCTACTTCCAGCAGGCCATCCGCTTCTACGACACCGCCGCCCAGCGCTACGCCGAAGACCCCGCCAGCCTCGGCGCGATGATGCAGATCGTCTCCGCTTACGCCGCGCTCGGGCAGTGGACCGAGGCCCAGACCGCCCAGAACCGCGCCAAGGCCCGCCTGAAGGAACTCCCCGCCGAGGCGTGGACGAACGCCGAAGGCCCGATGGACCGCGCCCACTGGGAACGCTGGCTCGATTCCAGCGTCACGCTGGAGAAGATGGCCGCCAAGACCACCGAGGCCCCGACCCCCTGAGCGGGCGGCGCTCGCAATCGCTTACATCTTGAAGTAAAACGCTTTATTACGCGGCCCCCGCGTCGGGTATCATCCCCGCATGTCCATGGGGATCGACATCTTCGGCTGCCCCAAAGCCCTCGTCGGCATGGTCCACCTCCAGGCCCTCCCCGGCACGCCCCGCGCCGCCCTCAGCGTCAGCCAGATCGCCGGGCGCGCCGTCGAAGAGGCGTGGCTGCTCACCGAGGCCGGCTTCGACGCCATCATCCTCGAGAACATGCACGACACGCCCTACCTCGCCCGCGAGGTCGGCCCGGAGGTCGTCAGCGCCATGACCGTGGTCGCCGACGCGGTTCGCGAGGCCGTGAAGGTCCCGCTGGGCGTCCAGGTGCTCGCCGGCGCCAACCGCGCGGCCCTCGCGGTCGCTCACGCGGTGGGGGCCCAGTTCATCCGCGCCGAGGGTTTCGTCTTCGCCAGCGTCGCCGACGAGGGCCTGCTGGGCGAGGCCGACGCCGGCCCGCTCCTCCGCTACCGGCGCGCCATCGGCGCCGACGCCGTCAAGATCCTCGCCGACATCAAGAAAAAGCACTCCGCCCACGCCATCACCAGCGACGTCCCCCTCGACGAGACCGCCCGCGCCGCCGAGTTCTTCGGGGCCGACGGCGTCATCGTCACCGGTACCGCCACCGGCAGGCCCACCAGCGTCGACGACGTCCGCGCCGTCCGCTTCGCCACCCGCCTCGGCCTGTGCGTCGGCAGCGGCGCCACCCCCGACACACTCCGCGAACTCTTCCAGTACGCCGACGCCGTCATCGTCGGCTCGTGGTACAAGCAGCGCGGCGACTGGCGGAACCCGCCGGACCCCGTCCGCGTCCGCGAACTGGTCCAGGCCGCCAACCGCGCCCGCATCTGACCGCGACTCCCGCGTCGCGCGATCAGCCGTAGACCGCAGCGACCTTCCGCTCCAGGTGGCGCATCAGCGCGTCGTGCGTCAACGGCTTGCCCGTGACCCTCTGGCAGAGCTCGCCCGCCGAGTACCGCCGCCCGTGCGCGTGGATGTTCCGGCGGAGCCAGTCGAGCACCGGCGCGAACTCCCCGCGCCCCAGCATCGCGTCCCGCTCCGGCAGGTCGCGCTGCGCCGCCTCCCAGAACTGCGCGCTGTACAGGTTCCCGAACGTGTACGTCGGGAAGTACCCCACCAGCCCCATGCTCCAGTGAACGTCCTGCAGGCAGCCGCGCCGGTCGTCCGGCACCGTCAGGCCCAGGTCGGACTTCACGCGCCGGTTCCACTCGCCCGGCAGGTCCTTCGGGCTCAGCTCCTCGGCGACCATCGCCCGCTCCAGGTCGAACCGCAGCATGATGTGCAGGTTGTACGTCAGCTCGTCGCTCTCGACGCGGATGAAGTTGGGACGCACGATGTTCACGGCCTTGTGAATCGCATCGGGCGCCGCGCTCTTCAGCACGCCACCCAGCATCTCGCCGGCCTTGGGCGCGGCCCACGTCCAGAACGCCCGCGAGCGCCCCACCAGGTTTTCCCACAGGCGGCTCTGGCTCTCGTGGATCCCCAGGCTCACCGCCTCCGCCAGCGGCTGCCCGAAGCGGTCACCCTTGGGAAGCCCCTGCTCGTACAGCGCGTGCCCGCCCTCGTGCATCGCCGTCCCCAACGAGTCCGCCCACCCGTCGGGGCGGTAGCGGTTCGTCATGCGGGTGTCGCCCGGGCCGATCCCGTCGCAGAACGGGTGCGTCGAAACGTCCATCCTGCCCGTCGCGTAGTCGAAGCCCATCTGCTTGCTGACCATGGTGGCGAACGCCGCCTGCCGCTCGACGGGATACTCCGCGTGCGCCAGCAACTCGTCGGGGGCCTTCGACTTCGCGACCTTCTCGATCAGGGGCACCAGCGCCGCCCGGAACGGCCCGAACACCGCCCGCGTCGCCGCCGCCGTCATCCCCGGCTCGTACTCGTCGAGCAGGAAGTCGTAGAGCTCGCCCCCCGCGGGCACGCGCCCGTTCGCGTAGCACTCGGCCTTCCGCCGCGACAGTTCCACCGTCTTCTCCAGCCACGGCAGGAAGACCGAGAAATCGCTCTTGGCCCGCGCCTCCTTCCACGCGTGCATGCCCAGCGACGAGCACCGCGCCATCTCCGCCACCAGGTCCGTGGGCAGGCGCGTCGCCCGGTCGTAGTCGCGCCGAACCTCCCTGACGTTCGCCCGCGCCGCCTCGTCGAGCGATGCGTCCTTCTCGCACGCCGACAGCAGCTCCCCGATCCGCGCGTCGGTCCGCTTCTTGTGCACCAAAGCCGACATCATCTCGAGCTGCTGCGACCGCAGCCCCGCCCCGCCCTCGGGCATCACCGTCTCCTGGTCGTACGCCAGCACGCGCTGCGCCGAATCCAGCACCGCGGTGTCACGCAGCATCGAGCACAGTTCGTCGTAGGCGCGGGGTTGCGTCATCGCGGGTCTCCTCAGGGTCCGCGGCGATGGGACCGCGGGGACAGGGGGACATGGTAGGTGCCGTTCCGGGTTGCCTTCGGGTACCCCGCCGGTCCCCGGCGGGCGGCCTCACCGTGGAAAACAGGATCCGCCGGGACCGGCGGGGCACCCGCTGCCGATCCGTAGACCTCGCGCCCGCTCCACCAACCTCAGGGTCCGAGCGATGCCAGCCTCGCATGGTGGTCGCGCAGCCACGTCGTCTTCGCCTCGATCATCCGCAGCATCGACAGCCCCGGCACCTCGCCGAAACTCCCCGTCCCCGCCAGGGGGCCGCTCGTCTCGGCGATCAGCGCCTCGATCATCAGCCACACCAGCGATTGACGCTCGGCGTCCCCGAGCGGGGTGCCAGCGCCGTCGTAGCCACGCACAAACGCTTCGAACCGCGGCTCGTCCGTCCCCGCCGGCCACGATTCCACCGGCCCCTCCCCCTTGATAACGCTGAACTGCAGGGCCCCGTACGCCACGTCCGCCGCCCGCCGGCCCGGGCGCACGCTGTCGAAGTCGATCAGCCCGACGATCTCCGACCCCGAGAACAAGAGGTTCCCCGGGTGCCAGTCGCCGTGGATCAGGTGCTCGGACCAGGAAGCATGGCCGAGCGCATCGGCGCGCTCCCCGGCGAGGGTGTAGAGCGCGCCAAGGTTCTTCGCGATCCGCCGACCCTCGTCGCCCAGCCGCTTCCCCGCGGCCACCAGTTCGGTCTGCACCCGCAGAAGCCGGTGGAACCCGCGTCCGCCCGCCGCAACCTCCGGCACGTCCATGCGGCTCATCAGCGCGTGCAGGCGGGCCAGCATCGCGCCCGCCGCGGCGCACGCGCCCGCCGACTCGTCGAACGGCGTCGACGAGACGAACCGCGCCATCTCGTACAGACGGCCTTCAAGCCTCAGCAGCGCCGCCCCGCCCCGCACCGCCACGCTCTCCGGTACCGGGAACCCCGCCCCCGCGGCCGCCGCCTGCGCCTCCTGGATCAGCGCCAGCCCGCGCTCATCGACGCCCGAGGGGCGGCGTTTCAAGAGCAGCGCCCCGCGCTCGCACGCGATCGCCCACTTCATCGACTGCCCGGCCCCGCGCCGCACCTCGACGATCTTCCGCACCACGCCGGTGTCGTAGTGGGAGAGCACCCGCGCGAGTTCGGTGGGATCGGGGACCATCGACATCGGGCCGCCGGGCCGACCGCGCCGGCGCTCACTCGGCGTTCTGCACCTGCTCCTTGATGCGGTCGATCGCGCCCTTGATCTCCACGCAGTCGCGCGAGATCGCCGCGTCGCCGGACTTGCTCGCGATGGTGTTCGCCTCGCGGAGCATCTCCTGCGCCAGGAAGTCCAGCGTCCGCCCCACCGGGCGCGGGTCGTTGTTGCTCAGAAGTTCCCTGAACTGGTCCATGTGCGCGCTCAGGCGGGCGATCTCCTCGGAGATGTCCGACCGCTCCGCGAACACCGCCACTTCCTTCAGCAGTTCCGCCTGCTCGAAGCGAACCCCCGCCGACTGCAGCAGCGTCTCGATCCGCGTCTGCAGCCGCTTCTGGTACTCGTCCACCACCGCCGGGGCCCGCTCCTTGATCCGCGCCAGCCGATCAACGATCAGCGCGTGGTGCGTCATCAGGTCGGCGATGAGCGTGCGCCCCTCCTGGGCCCGCATCTCCAAGAGCCGTTTGATCGACGCGTCCAGCAGCCCCATGAACGCCGCCCGCGCCCGGTGCAGGCGCTGCTCCTCGTCCGCCGGCGGCTGCAGCACGCCCGGCAACGACAGCAGCGCCGCCAAGTCCAGCCGCACCGTCCCGTCCGACGCCTGCGGCACCTTCTTGATCTGCTCCACGTAGTTCGAGAGCGCCTGGTGGTTGATCTTGTACGCCGCGGACCCCGACGCGTCGGAGCACTTGCCCACCAGCGTGATGGTCCCGCGCGTCAGGCGCTTGCGCAGCTCGCTCTCGAACTCCGCCTCCAGACCCTGGAACTCCTCCGGCAGGCGGATGGTGGACTTGAAGTACTTGTTGTTCAGGCTGCGGACTTCGAGGAAGTAGTGAACGCCCTCAACGACGCCCGACGCCTCGCCGAAGCCGGTCATGCTGCGGATCACGCGCGCGAACCTCCGTCAAGCCCGGGAAAGTGGATCGGGGAACGACGCCCCGACATTACTGCGGATTGGCCGGAGGAGGATTCGACGGCGGCGGATTGGCCGGCGGGGTCGAGGCCGGCGGGGTCGCAGGAGGAGTCGCCGGGGGATTGGTCGCGGGCGGATTGGTCGCGGGCGGATTGGTCGCGGGCGGATTGGTCGCGGGCGGATTGGTCGCGGGCGGTGTCGCGCCCGGAGCGGGCTGCGGCTGCACCGGCGTCAGTTCGCCCGTCCGCGGGTCCAGCTCCATCTCCAGCCGCTTCACGTTGTCGCCGATCTGCGACGGGTCCTTCACGACCTCAACCGGGATCACGCTCTCGATCTGGCCGCCCTTCTCGGTGGTCAGACGGAACTTGCCGTCGGGCCCGGGCTGCTGCGCGGTCGCCGGCGCGGGG
>JAFLCM010000147.1 GCA_017303565.1 Planctomycetota bacterium | reverse complement strand
GGCGGCGGAGCATCGCGCCAGCGCCGACGGCCAGCACGCCCGCGGCGCCCGGAGCGGGGACGACCGTGAAGTCACGCAGCGTCACGCCCGTGCCCACCGAGCCCAGCGGGCTGGCCGCGCCGGTCGCGAGGTTCAGGGCGTAGAACGAGGACACGCCCGACGAGGGGTCGGTAAGCGAGACGAACGCGTTGCCGGTGGGGCCGAAGATGTCGAAGCCCACCAGGTCGCTGGTCGAGAAACCCAGGCTGCCGACGACGGTGGAGACCCCGGCGTTGAACGAGGTGTTGCCGCCGGCCTGCGTGCCGATCTCGATCAGCGCGCCGAGCGCCGAGTCGATCCCGTACTCGCGGATCGATCCGGCGGGGACGCCCGCGAGGCTGTTGGTGTACGCGACGGCGACGGCGCGGGGCGTGCCGCCGGTGGCGTAGGTGAGGTTCGTGTCCACCCCCGCAGAGGCGCCGTTCGTGGGGTTCAGACGACGGTTCCCGCCGAGGCTGTTCACCACGCGCACGCGGTCCACCGTGGGGTTGAAGTCGATGCCGTACTCCGCGGCGTCGAGCGCGGGGGTGAAGGGCGCGCCCGCGGCGGTCGCCACGCCCGTCACAGGGTTGATCGCGTACAGCCGGTTCGACGAGCCCATCCCGAAGATCTGACCGGTCGCGGGGCGGAGGTCGATGCCCAGAAGGCTCTCGCCCGGCTGCAGGCCCGAGACGGCCACGGTGCCGGAGATGATCGCGGGGGCGCTGGAGTCGAACGACACCAGCACGTTGTCGGAGCGCAGGCCGATGATGGCCTCGGCGTTGGCGACGCCGGCGAGCGCGGTCAGGGTCAGAGCGGCCAGGGTGGCGGGGGCGATGCGGGTCTTCATGGGTTCTCTCCTGCGTGGTGATCGGAGGCCGAGGCTGCGGTGGGCGCGGCGATCGCGCGTCCGCCGACGGATGCCCGGCGGCGGTGCCCAACGCGACATCGGTTGTCATTCCGGGCGGACCGGTGGGCGGCCCGGGGAGTGCGGGATGGGGTTCCGACGCTCGGCGCGGAAGGGTTTTGGGATTTCGCTCGGAGTTCGAGCGATTTCTGCGACGCTCACACCGCCCGCAGCGGGGACACGTCAGCGGCGCTGATATGAACGGGGGTACCAGCGAGCGATTCGCCCAACCGCTTTGCGAGCACGGGCAGGTAGCCGCGCTCGGTCTCGGTGTGACCGCCCAAGAGCACCGAGCACCCGGCGTTGAGGCACGCGAGCACCTCGTGGTGCTTCATTTCTCCGGTGACGAACAGGTCGCAGCCCAGCGCGATCGCCTCCGGCGCGAGCGAGCCGCCCGAGCCGGGCACGGCGGCGACGCGCTTCACGGGGGTGTTCGGGGCGCGGGCCAGCTGCACCGAGGCCGTGTCGGGGAGGGCTTTCTTCAACCGCTGTGCAGCGGCATCGGCGGTCAGCGCTTCACCCGGATCAGCGATCCGCCCGGCGCCGACGCAAAGGTCGGGGCGCGGCTCGAGTCGCACCACGTCGAACGCCGGCTCCTCGTAGGGGTGCTCGCGGCGCATGGCGTCGAGCGCCGGGGCCAGCGCCCGCGCGGAGCAGGCCATCTCCAGACGCAGTTCCGTGACGTGTTCCAGAACACCCGGCTCGCCGATGGTGGGGTTCGCGCCCTCGCCGGGCAGGAACGTCCCGACGCCCGGCACCGCGAACGAGCACGAGGTGTACGCGCCGATCACGCCCGCGCCGGCGGCGCTCATCGCTTCGCGCACGCGGTCGATCACGTCGGGCGGCTCGGTGGGGATGAAGACGACGATCTTGAACTCGTCCCCCTGTCCGCCGGCCCCGCGCCGCCCGTGCGGCACGATCGCGCGCCTGGCTTCCGCGTTCGGCGCCACCAGCGACAGCAGCCAATCCGTCACGCCGCCCTCGGCCGCGTCGAGCGCGGTGTGCGGCGAGTAGACGCTGACGCCCGTGCTCGCCAGCCGCAACAGCGCCCGCCCCTGGGGTGTCGACGCCGTCAGGCGCTTGATCGCGGCGAAGATCGGCGGGTGGTACGCCACCACCGCGCCCGCCTTTCGCTTGAGTGCCTCTTCGGCAACCGGCTCGGACAAGTCGATCGTCAGCAGCACCGGGCCGGCCAACGCCGCCGCCGGGTCGCCCAGAATCAACCCGACGTTGTCCCACGGCTCGGCCAAGGAGGGCGGCGCGATCGACGCCAGGGCGGACACGAGATCGGCGACAGTGCGCTGGGCCATGGTGCGGATTATCGGGGCGTTTCGCCGCGGGAACCAGTCGAAAACCCGCGGCGTGCCGGTCCTACCCTTGCCCCATGCCACAGGCCGCGATCTCCGCCGTTCCCAGTTCGTCCGGGCGCTTCGGCGTCTACGGGGGCAGTTACGTCCCCGAGACGCTGGTTTCGGCGCTGCGCCAGCTGGAGGCCGAGTACGCCTCGGCCCGGCGCGACCCGGCGTTCCGCGAGCAACTGAACCACCTGTTGTCGACCTTGGTGGGGCGAGCGACGCCGCTGTACCGCGCCGAGCGATTGACCGCCCTCGCCCGCGAGCGGTCGAAGACCGGCAAGGCCGCGACCATCTGGCTCAAGCGTGAGGACCTCGCGCACACCGGGGCGCACAAGATCAATAACACCATCGGCCAGGGCTTGCTCACGAAGCGGATGGGCAAGAAGCGCCTGATCGCCGAGACCGGCGCGGGCCAGCACGGGGTGGCGACCGCCACCGCCGCCGCCCACCTGGGCCTCGAGTGTGATGTGTACATGGGCAGCGAGGACGTGCGCCGTCAGCGGCTGAACGTCGTGCGGATGCGGCTCTTGGGCGCGCGGGTGGTGGAGGTGAACGCCGGCTCGCGCACCCTGAAGGACGCCACCAACGAGGCCATGCGCGACTGGATGGCCAGCGTCGAGGGGACCCACTACATCATCGGCAGCGTCGTGGGGCCGCACCCGTTCCCGATGATCGTCCGCGACTTCCAGAGCGTCATCGGGCGCGAGTCACGCGAGCAGAGCCAAAGCGTCATCGGGCGCCTGCCTGACTGCGTGGTCGCGTGCGTGGGCGGAGGGTCGAACGCCGCGGGCATGTTCTACCCCTTCGTGGATGATTCGGGCGTCGAACTCGTCGGCGTCGAGGCGGGCGGGCGCTCGAACGCCCCGGGCCAGCACGCCGCGCCGCTCTCGTACGGCTCGCCCGGCGTGCTGCACGGGTCGCTGTCGTATGTGATGCAGGACGCCTTCGGGCAGACCGCGGATGTTCACTCCTGCTCCGCCGGTCTGGACTACCCGGGCGTCGGCCCCGAGCATTCCTACTGGAAGGACGCGGGGCGCGTGGCGTACAACGCCGTCACGGATGCGCAGGCCCTGGAGGCGTTCACCACGCTGGCCCGCTGCGAGGGCATCCTCCCCGCGCTCGAGAGCAGCCACGCCGTCGCTTTCGCGATCGAGAAGGCGGGGGCCATGCGCCCCGACCAGCACGTTCTGGTGAACCTCTCGGGCCGCGGCGACAAGGACGTGGACGAGGCGTGCCGCCTTCTGGGCATGTGACGTCCGGCGCGGGCGGTTTCAGCGCTGCCCGGTCAGTTCCACCAGCGTCGCCCTGCACAGAAGGTCCACCCACGGGTCGGGCAGCACGCACGCCAAGTCCAGCAGCACGCCCTCGATCTCCGAGCGCGGCATCGAACTGATCAGCGTCGTGTGGTGCGCCATCGCGGCCCCGAGGCAGAGGAAGTAGACCAGCATCGGCTCGCTGGCGTCGGATTCGCCCTGTGCTTTCGCCGCGGCCTTCTTGCACGCGTCCTTGACGCGGGTGAGGTACCCGAGGGAGTCCTCGCGCCGCTCGATGCCGGGGGCGCGCCCGGTCAGCAGCAGTTCCCGCAGCGGCACGCCGTGGGCCGACCCCACCGCCGCGACGGTCTGCTCCGTCCAGGCGGCGCGGTCCGGCTGGGTGGCGCGGGCCACGAGGTTGTCCACCGGGCGTGTCGGCCCGCGGATCCCCAGCGCCAGCAGGCGCGACACGTGGGCGTTCTCGCCACGGCCAACGAAGTTCAGAGACGGCGTGGGATCGGGCAGCGTCATCCCGTCACCTCCAGCAGGCTGCGGATCTCGCGGTCGATTTGCTCTTCGGTCGCGCCCTCCCAAGCGACCAAAGCGCGGAGCTCGTTCTTGAACCGGGTCGCCGCGGTCCGCGCCATCACGGCGCAGCGGGCCCGGTCGATGTTCAGGCGCGGCGCGATCTCCTCGTAGGGCCGCGAGTCCACGTGGTGCTCCGTGAACACCTTCCAGTGCTCGGACAGCCCGTCCTTCTCGCACGACTGCTCCGCCCGGCGCGTCGCCTCCCGGACCACGCTCACGGCGTACTCCCGGTCGAACACCTTCGGGTCGGCCTCGCCCACGTCGTCCGAGTCCGCCGCGCCCAACGGCCCCGCCCGCCGGTCGCGCTGCAGCGCCCGGGCCGATTCGAGCAGGTAGTGCTTGAACCCCACGATCAGCCAGAACCGCAAGGGGCGACGGCTCGCCACCCACTTGCTCAGGAACTCCGGGCGCGACAGACGGTCGGCGAAGAAGCCCTGCACGATGTCGTCGGGCTCGCCCAGCCAGCGCAGCGTGCAACCAAGGAAGTAGACCTTCAGCGGCTGCGCGTACAGGTGCATGATGTGGCGGTTCGCATCGTCCAGCCCGCGCGTCCCCTCCAGCACGCGGTTGCTCAGCCACGCGACCGTGGTCGGGAACACATCCCGCGTGCGGAAGGGCGCCTTCTGGCGCTGATCGACTTGGGAATCTGGAACGGGCACTTCGGGCATGGCCTCTCACGCAGAACCAAACGTCGTCCCGGTCGGTTCAGGGAGACGCACCGGGCCCTGCCGTGCGCGCCGGCGCGAGGATTTTCTCTCATTCGTACCGGTCCGCGCCGCTCTCGGCGATCGGATTCGTGGTTTGTTCGTGTCTAGACTCCGGTCGTGGCCTTGAACCATCCGAACACGCCCCGACCCTGGATCGCCGTTTCGATGGGTGATCCCTTGGGCATTGGCCCCGAGGTGCTCGTGAAGGCCCTCGCCGACCCGGCGCTGCGGTCGCGGGGGCGCTGGGTCATCTACGGCACCGCCGCCGCCATCGGTCACGCGGCGCGCCTTACGGGCGTGCGGGTGGTCGGCGATCCCGATGTGGTGGTCCTGGAGCCGCCCGGGGCCCACGCGGTCCCGAGCCTCGACACCCACCCCGCGGGCGATCGCGCGGAGAGCGGGGCGGCGTCGTTCGCCTGCGTCGAGAGCGGCATCGCCGCGTGCCTGCGCGCCGGACGCGGGGAAGCGCCGGAGTTGCCCGCGGCCCTCGTGACCGCACCGATCAGCAAGGCCGCCTGGCACCTCGCCGGGCACACCCGGTTTCCCGGGCACACCGAACTGCTCGCCGAGCGCTGCAACGCGGGGCGCACGCGGATGATGTTCGTCGCCCCGAATCTCCGCGTCATCTTGGCCACGACGCACGTCGCGCTCTCGAAGGTCCCCGGCCTCCTGACCACGAGCCGCGTACTCGAAACGATCGAACTCGGGGCCGAGACCTGCCGGTGCCTGGGCGTCGAACGTCCCCGCGTCGCGGTGTGCGGCGTCAACCCCCACGCCTCCGAAGGCGGCCTTTTCGGCGACGAGGAGGTCCGAGCGGTCGCCCCCGCGGTGCTCGCCGCCCGCGAGAAGGGCATCGACGCGTCGGGGCCTTTCCCGGGCGACACGATTTTCAACGCCGCCCTGAAGGGTCGCTTCGACCTCGTCGTCGCGATGTACCACGATCAGGGGCTGATCCCCGTGAAACTGCTGGCGTTCGACCGCGCCGTCAACGCGACCGTCGGCCTGCCGATCGTCCGCACCAGCCCCGACCACGGCACGGCGTACGACATCGCCGGCAAGGGCGTCGCCGACGCGGGATCGATGAAAGCCGCGATCCACCTGGCGCTCGACCTGGTCGGCGCGGGGTGACCCGGGCGAGTGAGAGCGGAGAATCGGCGGCGTTCAGGCGGCCCGGGCCAGCGGTCGGCGGACCGCGCGCCGGATGGGCTGAGACTCGCGGAAGGGCGGCGGGGCGCGCAGGGCGCCGATGATCGACGTCGCCAGCACGCCGACCACAATCGTGACAGGCAGCGCCCAGAGCAGCCAGATCGCCATGGCTCCGGCGTCGTTTCGGATCACCTCCGACCAGCGGATGAAAGCCGGGATGGCCAGGTAGCCCCCGGCGCCCATCATCGCCGCGGCAGCGCCGGCGAAGGCGGCGTGGGTCATGTGGGATTCGCGGTTCCTGATCCGGCGGGTGGAGGTGTACATGTCTTGGCTCTCCTGAGTCAGGCGACAGCGGGCCTTGTTCGGGAAAACTCGG
>JAFLCM010000146.1 GCA_017303565.1 Planctomycetota bacterium | reverse complement strand
GCCGCATCGGCGAAGATCAGCGTGGGGTACGCGTGCACGCGGTCGATGACCGGGAACGCCTTCTGAGATGCCGACTTTTCCGACTTGCCGCCCAGAAGCAGCGGGAAGGTGACGCCGTGGCGGTCGCGGTAGACGCGGACCTGTTCGAGGTCGCGGCGCTCGTCGCCGGTGACCTCAAAGGCCAAGCCCACCATGCTCAGGCCCTTGTCCCTGTATCGCGCGTGGAACTGCTTCATCAGGTTCGTGGCGTCCTTGCAGTTGGGGCACCAGGTGCCGAAGACCTCGATCACGCGGCACTTGCCGGCGAAGGCGGCGTCGCCCAGGCTCGCCGGCTTGGCGTCAAGGCCCGTGAAGGTCAGGTCGTTCAGGCTCATCCCCGGCGTGACCTTGGCGATGCCGAAGCCGTCGGGGAGTTTCGCGTCGGCGTCGGGCGTCGCGGTCCAGGTGGTGTGGAACTTCGGCCCCGACCAGAAGTCGCCGGTGAGCCGGTCATCGCGAAGGGTGGCGACGAAGAGGAACGCGTGGCTGCCGTCGAAGCACGAGAGGCGGACCTGGTTGCCCGCGTAAACGGGCGTGAGAAAGCGGTAGTCGCCGGTGGTGGTGAGGAACGTTGCGTGCGGGTTCTCGCCCTTGGAGAAGACCAGCACCGCGGCGTCCTCGTCGCCCTCGAATCTCGCGAGCCAGCGGGGCTCGCGTTGGAACGCCGCCTCTGTTGCGGCGGACTGCTCACGGTTCACGCCGTCCATCGGGCAATAGCCGCGGGCGTTGAGGCGAAAGGGGAGCCGGACGAACTCGGCGGAGTCGTTCGCGGGCCCGCGGCGTTTCACCCACTCGCCCACGAGCTCGCGGCCCTCTTCATCGACGCGGGTGGCGCGGATTTCCGAGTCGTAGTCGTCGAAGCGGAGGGTGAGCGTTTTTCCGTCGTCCTTCACGATCGGGACGGCGATGTCCTCGCCCGCGTTGTGGATGACGACGCGACCCGGCTCGGGGCCGAAGGTCATGGTGAACTCGATCACCTGGCCCTGCGACTGCGGCAGGTCGAGCCAGGCGTGCGCGGTCCCGGCCCAGTTGACCACCTTCGCCGCGGCGGGCTGCGGCGCGGGTGGCTGGTCGTCGGCGCGGAGGGCCGGCGAGGTCATCGCGGAGGACAACGCGGCGGCGAGGGCGAGGCGGGAGCACGCCATGTCGGCACCGTCCTTGGGGAAAGCGCCGGGCGGAGCGAGACGTGCTGCGGATCAGGCCCGGCGGCGGCGCAGCGTAGCCGCGCCGAGGAGCGCCAGGGCGGCCCCGCTCGAAGGCGCGGGGACGTTGGCGACGATGCCGGCGACGTGGACGAAGCCGATGTCGCCGACGAGCGTGACGGCGCCGGTGGTGGGGTCGATGCGCCGGAGGGTGGAGTTGCCCCCGCCGTTGAAGTCGCCCAGGCGGCTGGCGAAGAGCGTGCCGTCGGGGGCGAAGTCCATCGCGCCCATGTAGAGCGGGAGCCCGGTGGCGACGGTGGTCTGCGCGGCGTTGGCGGGGTTGATCGTGGCGAGGGTGTTGCCGGCGTACTGGGTGGCGAAAAGTTCGCCGGTGGGCGAGAAGGCCATGGCGTCGACGTCGGTGAACGCGCCGAAGTTGGCGACGAGTGTGCCCACGCCGGTGGCGGTGTCGATGGTGATGAGTTTCTCGGCGGAGACGTCGTTGTTGCTGCTGGCGGAGGCGTAGAGGACGCCGGTGGTCGGGTGCAGGGCGAGCGACTCGACCCACGAGTAGCCGGTGGCGCCGATGAGGGCGGCGACGCCGGTCGCGGGGTTGAGGCGATAGAGGTTGCGCCCGGCGGTGGCGGTGCTGGTCGAGGCGATCACGAACAGTTGCCCGGTGGCGGGGTCGTGCTCGAGCGCCTCGCAGTTGCGGAGGACGGTGCTGAACAGCAGCGAGCCCGCGCCGGTTGTGGCGTTGATGCCGATCAGTTGGCCCGAGTTGGTGATGCCGTAGAGATCGGGGACGACGGCGGCGGAGGCCGAGGGCGCGCCGAGGGCGGCGGTCAGCGACGCAACGGACAGCGCAACACACTTCGCGATGTTCACTCGATCTCTCCTCTTGCGGGTTCCTGTGCGAGCCCCGCGGTGGCGGGGAGACTGGAGAATACCGCTCCCGTCTTCGCATTCAAGACGCGTTCACGACAATCGCCGGAAAAAAGATCGGAGCCGAGCCCGATAACACACGGGTGATCACGGGCAGTTGAGACCGAAGCGCCCGAGGAAGAACACGAGGTCGGGGGTGGAGACGACGCCGTCGGCGTTGAAGTCGCCCTGGACCCCGGGGGTAACGGCGGCGCCGAAGAGACCGAGGAACGGGACGAGGTCGGCGGTGTCGACACGCCCGTCGAGGTTGAAGTCGGCGGGGTCAGTGCCCGGGGCATTGAACGCGACCTCGGCGAGGCCGGTGAAGTTCGTGATGCTCTGTGTCTGGAGCACGTTGAAGCGCACGGACTTGACGCCGGGCACGGCGCTGCCGAACGAAAACGTCTGCGCGGCGGGGGTGTCGGGCGCGAGTTGGACGCTGGCGAGCGTCAGCAGGGTGGCGCCGGAGGCGTCGAGGAGCGTGAGGTCGAAGCGGACCGGCTCATACCCGGAGTTGTTCGCGGGCGGGACGTTCGAACGGTGATTCCAGATGTGGATGGCGTCGAGGGTGGTGGAGGCGTCGAAGCCCCACGTGATGAACTGGGCGGTGGGGTTGGTGCTGGCGGCGGAGGTCCAGTGGTTGCCGTTGGTGTAGTCGGCGTGCACGGAGTTCGGGCAGAACTTCTCGGGCAGGCCGGAGCCGTTGATGGTGTTCACGGCGCGGCCGTCGAAACTCGCGGTGAACTGGGACGAGGCGACGGCGGAAGTGGGGCGGACGAGGTACGCGTGAGCGCTGGGCGCGGCCCACGCCGCGGCGAGCAGGAGCGAACCGATACAGATGGTCCTGATCGTGGCCATGGTGTCTTCTCCTCCGGAATGTGATTTCGCGGGGTGCGGCTTCGGGGTGTCGGGGCTCAGCGGCGGCGGCGGCGGTTGTTCAGGAGCACCCCGGTCAGTGCGAGCGAGGCGGCGCCGGGCGCGGGGATGGCGGTGAAGACCTCGCCGAAGAACTCGTTCTCGACGCCGCCGGCGATCTCGCGGACTTCCATGCGGTCGAAGGCGGCGTCACCGGCGATGCCGATGAACGTGGCGACGTCGTTCGGGCGGGTCACATCGAAGGTGTGCACGGCGGAACCGGCGTTGAGCAGCGTGACGCGGAAGGTCGACTCGGAGAACGGCGCGTTGACGTTGGGGTCGAACTGCGGCTCGACGAAGCGGAAGCCGGCGGCGAAGACCGGGGCCGCGAAGTCGTAGTTGACGTTCTCGCTGCCGCTGATGGCGAACTCGGCGTCGAGGCGGCTGGTCCACTCGCCCAGCGCCATGGTCGACCCTGAGGGGATGGTCACGCGGACGGAGCCCCAGGTGAAGTCGGGCGCGGAGTGGGGGAGTGCGAGGGAGCCGGAGGCGCTGGTCGCCGAAGTGTCGGCGATGAACGACGCGAGGTCGGAGTACTCGACGAAGGCGGCGCTCGCGGTCGAGGCGACCGATAGCGCGGCGGAACAGACAACGACAGACACCGCGGTTCGCATGGCTTTCTCCTGTGCTGGCTCCTCCCCGTGGGGAGCGGGCCGGGACTCCTGTACGTCAACCGTACATCGGGACGGTCCGAGAGCAAGCCAAAACCGCCGAGTTGGACGGGAAAACTACCGGTCTGCCCGACCGATCCCCGTCGATCCGAATCCCGTTGACCCAAACCCCCCGGCACCCCGGCCGGTCTCGGACAGGGACTCGACCTCCACGACCTTGGCGTGGCTGACGGGGGCGATCACCAGTTGGGCGATGCGCATGCCCGGTTCGACGGTGAAGGCGGCGCGGCCGAGGTTGATGAGGGCGACCATCATCTCGCCGCGGTAGTCGGCGTCGACGGTGCCGGGGGCGTTGGGGACGGTGACGGCGTGCTTGGTGGCGAGGCCGGAGCGGGGGCGGACCTGGCCCTCGAAGCCTGGCGGGATGGCCATGGCGAAGCCGAGGGGGATGAGGCGGATTTCACCCGGCGGGATCTCGACGGGCCGGCCCTCTGGCGGGCAGGCGTGCAGGTCCATGCCGGCGGCGAGGTCGGTCTGGTAGCGGGGGACCTCCGCGCCCGGGCGGAGGCGTTTGAACTGGACTTCGACGGCTTCGCGCTGGCTCATCGGCGCACGATACCGCGGCGCGAGAACCGAAACCGGACGTTCAGGCGAGGGCGCCGGCGTGGCGAGCGGCGGTGAGGCGGACCTCGACCTCGCAGCCCATGCGCGGGGCGGTCTGAGCGGCCTCGGCCTCATCGAGTTCGGCCAAGAGGCGCTTGGTGGAGTCGATCGCCTCATCCAGTGAGGACTTGCCCGTCACCTGCTTCATCGCGTCGGAGCGGCGCAGTTGGGCGAGTTGGCGGTCGCACTCGGCCTTCGCGGCGTGCAGGCTGGCGAGAACCGCCTGGGCCTTGGCTCGAACATCGCAGCGGAGCGCGGCGGTCGGCGAGGCGTCGGCGGCAGAGAGCGTGTCGGCGAGGCGCATCCGGACGTTCCTGGTCGCTTGGAGTCGATCGGCTGGAGGTTGGAACCGAGCGCGCGGCTGGGTTCCAAGCGGATCGGTCCCGAGCGGACCCCCGCGGGGGTCTGGTTGGGAGAAGACAGCGGGGATTGTCTACCCTCGGAGCATCGGCATCAAGCGGCGACCGGCTGAACCCCCTGAGTAGGGGATTGATCTTGGTTATAGGACTTTGTTTGGTCCAGTTCGGGCACGTGCTTGTGGAGGGCGGCCAGGACGGTGGCCCGGTCGTGGCTCTGGCGCAGGGCGGAGAGTTCCGCGATCATCGTCGTCACGCTCTGGCGGTTGACGGGCTCGCCGGGCCAGACGTTGATGCCGTCGACGGGGGTGGGGAGGAGGCTTTCGGCGTCATAGGCGAGTTCCTCGAAGAGTTTCTCGCCGGGGCGGGGGCCGGTGAAGGCGACGCGGATCTGGGGGCCGGTGGCGGGGGCCGTGGGTGTGGGGGCGGCGTCGAGCACGGGTGTGAGGGCGTGGGCTCGGACGAAGTTCAGGGCGAGGTCGAGAATGCGGACGGGGGCGCCCATGTCGAGGACGAAGACCTCGCCGTCGATGGCGGCGGACTGGATGACCAGCCCGGCGGCCTCGGGGATGGTCATGAAGTAGCGGGTCATGTCGGGGTGGGTGACGGTGACGGGTCCGCCCTCGGCGATCTGGCGGGTCCAGATGGGGAGAACGCTGCAGGCGCTGCCGAGGACGTTGCCGAAGCGGACGAGGCTGAAGCGTGAGCGTCCGGTGACGCCGGGGGTGCGGGCGTCGTTGAGGGATCGGACGTAAAGCTCGGCGAGGCGCTTGGTGGCGCCCATGACGTTGGTCGGGTTGACCGCCTTGTCGGTGGAGATGAGGACGAAGCGTTCGACGCCGACGGCGAGGGCGGCGTCGGCGACGGACTTGGTGCCGAAGAGGTTGTTGTTCACCGCGGCGGCGGGGTGGTCTTCCATCAGCGGCACGTGCTTGTGGGCGGCGGCGTGGAAGACGACGTCGGGGCGGAGGTTGACGAGGCGGCGCAGGGTGGCGTCGGCGTCGATGATGTCGTGGAGGATCGCGGAGCGGGGGAGTTCGGGGTGGCGGGCGGCGATCTGGCGGTCGATCTCGAAGAGGGCGTTGTCGGAGCGCTCCATGAGCAGGAGGGCGGAGGGCCCGAAGGCGGCGCAGACGCGGGCGATCTCGGATCCGATGGAGCCGCCGGCGCCGGTGATGAGGACGCGGCGGCCCTTGATGATCGATTCGACGAGGGCGCGGTCGGTGCGGCGGTGGGGGCGTCCGAGGATCGCCTCGTGGTCGATCTCGCCGACGCCGCGGAAGACGCTGGCGGGTTCCTGGGTGAGGGCGTCGTGGATGGTGGGGAGGAAGCGTTCGGTGACGCCGAGGCGCTTGAGGACGGCGCGGGCGCGGGCGATGGCGCCGCCCATGGCGCTGGGGAGGCTGACGAGTGCGGTGGTGAAGGGGTAGTTGGCGTGGACGCGGTCGAGGTCTTCGAGGGTGCCGAGGACCGGGACGGTCTGGGGGGTGAGGGCGTCCTGGCGGGTGAGGACGACGGCGCCGATGACGGGGGGGACGGAGTTGGTGGGAGCATCGCGGAGGGCGCGGGCGGCGGCGGCGATGGTCTGCGGGGTGCCGATGAGGACCATGGCGGGCGCGTCGGGGTTGAGGGAGCGGTAGAACGAGCCGGAGTCGTGGGGGCTGTGGGGTCGGGCGTTGGCGTCTTGGCGGCGCATGGGAACCTCCGCCCGGCGCGGGCCGGGACG
>JAFLCM010000145.1 GCA_017303565.1 Planctomycetota bacterium | reverse complement strand
CCACAGGTGTGCCTCGCCGTCGTCGGCAGTGACGAAGTACTGGGTGTCAGCGGGGCTGCGCTGCGCGGCTCCCTGGCCCATCATCGCGGCTAGTGACGCGGTCAGACCAACGCCAGCGATCAGGCCAAGGACGACAGACGAACTGTTCGGACTCTTCATGGTGATGCTCCAAAGTCAAGGCGACCGGGCGCGGGCCGCCGGGACGTGTCTTCAGTGTGCCGCCCGGCCGCGCCGCCGGGTCGGTGTGCGATGATCGCACTGCTTACTGCTTGAGATCGAACCCGGCGAGGTGCTTAGCGCCGCTGGGGGTCTCGACTTCCACCCAGAGCTTGCTGCCCGCGGGGAGCGGTTTGGGCACCTCGGCGTGCGCGTGCCATCCATCACCTTCGGCCTCAGCCTTTCCCTTGATCGAGCCTTTGCCGTCCTGGGTTCCGACCCACACACGCACCGCCGCGGGTTTGCCCGCTCCTCCGGAGACGCTGATGTCGAAGGTCGCCTCGCCCTCCGGCGTGACGTCCCCTTCGCGAGCGGCGACGATCGTCATGCCGCCCGCCGACTGGCTACCCAGTTCGGTCTTGGGGCCGTGCCCATGGCCGTCCTTGTGATCGTGGTCGTCCCCATCCTTGTGGTCGTGCTTGTCTCCCGCCTTGTGATCGTGCCCGTCGCCATCTTTGTGGTCGTGGCCGTCACCTTTGGCGGCGGGCCTGGCGGGCGCTTCAGACTTCTTCTCGCAGCCGGTCAGGCCAGCGGAGAAGGCGAGCAGCGGGACGGTGAGAACGAGTGCGAGCGTGCGAACGGTGTTCATGCCAATGTCTCCTTGCAATCAGGTTGAGGGAGCGGACTTCCTCGTGGAACGACGCAGCAAGCGGGTGAGCAGTCGGGGACTCCCGGATGCCTCGCGCTTGACCCTAAACGCCAGGGCGTAACCGGCGGGGACCACGAAAAGGTTGAGAAACGTGGACGAGACCAGCCCGCCCAGCACGACGATCGCAAGCGGGGCGAGCAGTTCGCTGCCGGGCTTACCCTTGGCCAGCGCGAGCGGCACGAGCCCGAGCATCGCGGCCAACGCCGTCATCAGGATCGGCACCAGTCTTTCAAGTGACCCTTGGATGATCGAGTCACCGATCGTCTTGCTCTCATGCTCCTGGAGATGGTCATAGTGGTTGACCAGCAGGATCCCGTTGCGAACGGCGATGCCGAAGAGGGTCACGAATCCCACCATGCTGGCGATAGAGATGACCGGGGCGACATAGCGCGAGGACGACAGGCCAAAGAGCGACAGCGTGTTACCGGCAATCGACGGGCTCTCCGTCAGGTAGATAGCGGCAATGCCGCCAATCAGCGCGAGCGGCAGGTTGAGCATCACCAGCAGGGCGACGCGGGCCTTGCCGGTCGAGAGCTGCAAGAGCAGGAACATGAAGACCGCTACGCCCGCGCCCATGATGAGGATGGTGCGGCTGGCGGACTGCTGGGCCTCAAACTGCCCACCGTAGTGGACCGTGTACCCGGCCTTTTGAACGATCGGGTCGACATTGGCTTGCACCTGCGCGACCAGTTGCCCGAGGTTGTAGCCGTCGGCGACGTTGGTGGAAATCACCGCTTTTCGTTGGGCGTTCTCGCGGGCGATGAGGTTGCTGGTCTTCTCCGGACCGATGTCGGCGACTTCGCGCAGGCGAACGATCGCCCCGCCTACGCCCCGCAGTTGCAGGTCCATGATCTGGTCAATCCGCTCCCGCTCGCTCTCGGCAAGGCGAACGACCATCTCATAGCGACGCACGCCCTGATTCACCTCGGCGACGGCTTCGCCATAGAGAGCCTGCTGCACCTGCTCCGCGGCCGACGCGGGCGAAAGCCCGGCGGCGACCAGATCCTGCGGTCGGTATCGAATCGGGAGTGAGGTGATCATGATCTCGCGATTGGCGGCCACGTCGCGGGTGCCGGGAATCGGCTTGATCGCCGCCTCGATCTCCTTGGCGAGCGAGCGCAGGACGTTGAGGTCGTCGCCGTACACGTTGATGGCGATGGCTGCGGGCGTGCCCGACAGCACGTGGCTCAGGCGGTGCTCGATCGGCTGGCCGACCATTGTGGTGATACCTGGGATGTTGGCGATGATGCGATCGATGGCGGCCCTGACCCTGTCCTGATCGACTCCCGCTTTCATCGTGACTTCGATCTCGGAACTGCTTACCGGCTCGGCGTGCTCATCGCGCTCGGCCCGCCCGGTGCGCCGCGTCACGCTCGAGACGCCTTCGATCTGGGCCATCTGGGCCTCGACGCCAGTGGCCAGGCGATTGCTCTCGACGAGCGATGTGCCAGGCGGCGCGAGCAGGAAAACAGTAAAAGTGCCTTCCTTGAATGCGGGCAGGAACGATGTACCGAACGTGGACATGAGCAGCAACGAAGCCACCGTGAGCACGCCCGCGCCCCCGAGAACCAGTCCGCGGTTGCGGACGCTCGCGCGGAGCAGCGGCTCGTACCGACGCTTGAGCCAGCGGACGAGCCACCCGTCATGCTCCCCATGCCCGCTCGACTCGCCGGAGCGCCCGCCCTTCTTTCCGAACGCGCCGGCGAAGAGCCACTTGCACAGCGCGGGCGTGACCGTCAGGGCCACGATCAGCGAGGCCATGATCGAGATGATGTACGCGATGCCCAGAGGCTGAAAGAACCGGCCTTCAAGCCCCTGCAGGAACAAGAGCGGCACGAAGACCATGCAGATGATGATGGTCGCGAACACCACCGACGATCGGATCTCGTTGCTCGCGTTGTAGATCACCTCAACGAGGCCTTTGCGCTCGTCCTCGGGCAGCCCGTCGTTCTCCTTGAGCCGCCGCAGGACGTTCTCCACGTCGATGATGGCGTCGTCCACCAGTTCGCCGATCGCCACGGCCAGTCCGCCCAGCGTCATGACGTTGATCGAGAGGCCCCACGCCCACAGCAGCAGGATCGCCACGGCGAGCGAGAGCGGCAGAGCGGTCAGCGTCACGATCGTGGCCCGTACGTTGAGCAGGAACAGGATCAGGATGACCGCCACGATGATGCTCGCCTCGATCAAGACCTTGACCACGCCGTTGATCGACCGCTCGATGAACCGCGCGGCCCGGAAGGGGTCCCGGTTCAGGACCATGCCCTTGGGCATGGCCGCCTCGGCCTGATCGAGCACCCGGTCGATCTGCTCGGTGAGGTTGAGGGTGTTGGTTCCCGGGCTCTTCTGAACGCTGATGACCACGCCCGGCAGCGCCCGGTCGGACGCGGTTCCCCGCTTGGGCGAGGGGCCGAGCCGCACGTCGGCCACCTGCCCGATCGTCACCGCCGCGCCGTTGTGATAGCGCACCAGCGTGTTCTTGATGTCCTCGGCGCTGGTGACACGGGCGGTCTGGCGGATGGGCAGTTCCTGATTCTCCCAGTTGGGGACATACCCGGCGCTGGCCGTGGAGTGCGCGCCCTTGGCCGCCGCGACCACGTCGGAGATGGTCAGGCCGTACAGGGCGAGTTGGTCCTGATTGACGTTGATCTGGTACTGCGGAAGTTCACCGCCGATGGCGACGACCTGAGCGACGCCCGGGACCGCGAGCAGCTTGTTCCGCAGATCGAACTCGGCGAATGATCGCATGTCGAGCGGGCTGACCGAGCCATCGGGGCTGGACAGGGCCATGAGCATGATCTCGCCGGTAATACTGGTGACGGGCGTGATCTCTGCGTGCGCGCCGGGCGGGAGCGACTCACGCACTGCGGACAATCGCTCGGAGACCAGTTGCCGCGCGCGGTAGATATCGGTGCCCCAGTCAAACTCGACCCACACGATGGAGAGGCTGGTGGCCGAAGCGCTCCGGACCCGCCGCGTACCCGGCAGACCGTTGACCGCCGTCTCGATCGGGAAGGTGACGTTGAGTTCCACCTCGTCGGCGGCCAATCCCCCCGCCTCGGTCATCACGACGACCGTGGGTGCGTTGAGCTCGGGAAAGACATCCACCGGCATGTTCTTGATCTTGAGCCCGGCAAAGACGAGCAGCAGCCCTGCGAAGACGACCACGAGGGAGGACTGGCGCAGAGAGAAGGCGATGAGCTTCGCGAGCATGGCTTAGTGGCTCCCTTCGTGGAATGTTCCGTCGGAGTGGAAGTGACCCGCCTTCTCTGCGGAACCGCTCGTCGCCAGCATCAGCTGGAAGTTGCCGCCGAGGACGATCTCGTCACCTTCCTTCACGCCACTGGCGATCACCACCCATCGCCCGTCGGAGAGGCCGAGATCCGCCTCTATGCGGATGACCTTGTCGGGGTTGGCGGGATCGCGGCGGAAGATGATCGCCCGCGCGCCGTCGCGCACGACGGCGGACTGGGGGATCGCCAGTTCCTCGGTTCCCCCTGCGAGCGTGACTTCGAGGTGCGCCGACACGCCCGCGCGTGCCCAGGGTGCGAGCGCCTCGGGAATCACAACAAGGTCCACCGTGCGTTCATCCGGGTCGGCGGAGAGTCCGATCCGGAGCTCCCCGTTCATCGCGTCTTCGAGCGGCACACTTCCGCCCTGAGGCGGTGCGATCCTCGCCTCAAGGCCGTTGCGGAGCCTTCCGAGGTCGGACTGCAAACCACGCGCTCTAAACCTAATCTGATCCGGCTGAACGACCGTCACGATCTGCCCGTTCTCCTCCGCGAGACCGCCCGGCGTGATCCCGATCGCTTCAACGACGCCCGGCGCGACGGCGCAGACGACGAAACCGCCACCGGCCTCCAAGTCACCGTGGCCGCTTCCGCAATTGCTGCCTCGTTCCAGCGAATCACGTCTAGACTTCAGAGACCGGAGCTCGGCTTCGGCTTGCTTTTGCTGTGCTTGCAGCTCCGCCTCCTTCTCCATGACGTCCGCTAGTTCGGCCTGCGTGGCGTTGAGTGTGGCGCGAGCTTCGGTGAACTGGGCGGCACTCCCGCCGCCAGCCGCTCGCAGATCCTCGAGTTGCTTGAGACGCTCTTGCCAGAGCAAGACCTTGTCCGCAAGGCTCTGCTCGTGCCGACGATGGGCCTCCCTAAGTGGCCCCATCGAGTCGACCCGTGCCTGGTTCGCAGTGATTTGCTCGTGAAGGTCGCGCCATGCCGCGGCATCGACTCTGTACAGCGGCGTGCCCGGCTCCACTGACTGGTATTGGCTGACCAAGACCTCCACGCGGCCGGAAAGCGGCGTGCGGTACTCACGCCGCGCTGTGGGAAGGAACTCGAAGCGACCGGGCACGCGGAGCGTCTGCGCGACGCTTCGAGATTCCACGCGTGCGAAGGTGATGCCGAGGTTCTGGCGGACCGATGCGGGGATGTCCACGCGGTTGGAGGGAGCGGCTTCAGCGTCCTTTCCCGCGCTTCCTCCGGCTCCGGCTCCCTCGCTCCCGTGGTCGTGCCCGTCGTCCGAGCCGTGGGCGGCATCCTTCTTCTCGCAGCCGGTAAGCGCCAGAGCGAACGGCATGGACAGAGACAACCCGCCGATGAGCAGGATCTTCGAGATGGCGGCGAATGTGTTCTTCATGGTGTGTTCCTTGTCACAAGCCGATCAGCGGCCGGAGCCGCCGGAGGGCGTGTTGGAGTTGGGGGCGGTGATCGAATCGGAGACGCCGGGCGCTGCGGAGCCACCATCGGGTTTGTGCACGGGAGCCGGAGTGGAAGGCCAGACGGAAGGCACGGGGCCGAAGATCTCGTCGAGATCGATCGCCGCGATCGCCTCGTCACGTGCCGCCTCGACCAGCCCGACCTTGGCAGCCTGCTGGCGTGTCAGACTCTCCAGCAGCACGAGCGTGTTGACCTCGCCGAGACGGGCCACCTGGCGGGCATCGACGTACTGCGCATCCACCAGCGGCACGATCTCTGTCTCCAGCGTCGATCGACGCTGGGCTGCGGCCGCGAGTCGGACCTCCGCCGCGCGTAGCGCCGCGACGGTCTGTTCCAACGCCGCCTCGGCGGCGGCACGCGCGACCTCACGCTGCGCTCGCGCCTCGGCGATCCCGCGTCGGTTGGCGTTCAGGATCGGGATCGGCACGGACAGCCCCAGGAGAACCTGATCCTGCCCGTCCTCGTTCCCGTACCCCGGGCCAATGTGCAAGTCCGGGTACTGCTTGCGAACCTCAAGTTCCAGGGCCTTCTCGGCGGCCTCGTACTCGGCTGCCGCGACAAGCA
The DNA here is from genome assembly GCA_017303565.1 of Planctomycetota bacterium. Taxonomy (GTDB): domain Bacteria; phylum Planctomycetota; class Phycisphaerae; order Phycisphaerales; family UBA1924; genus JAFLCM01. The sequence continues at coordinate 267 of JAFLCM010000145.1, read as the reverse complement.
TCGCCGGGCTGCTCCGCTCGATGTGCGATGCCGTATTGCTCGGAGCGGAGGCGATCCGCACGGGACCGATGCCCAGCGCCAATAGCCGGAACGGAGCGTCGGGCGACATCCCCATGAGTTGACGCAGCCGCAGTTCCGCTTCGCGGGTCCGAGACTCAAGCAAGGCGAGGTCCGCGGCCTTTGTCGCCTTCTCGATCCGGAAGAGACGTGCCTCGGTCCTGGCCATCTCTCCCGCAAGTTCCATCTTGTCGACCACCGAGAGGATCT
>JAFLCM010000144.1 GCA_017303565.1 Planctomycetota bacterium | reverse complement strand
GCCCGCGCCGTTGATCCCCGGCAGCGTCCCAGCGGGGCCCGCCGCCGGGGCGCTCGGGCACCCCAGCGCCGACACCACCAGCGGCTTGTCGAACTCCGCGAACGTGTCGAGCATCGCGCTCAGTTCCAAAAGGTCCCGCGTGCCCCGCCCGCCCGAGGCGTCGCCCATCTGCACCCGCAGCGCGAACCCGTCCGCCTGCACGCCCGAGCCAAGCACCAGCTCCGCGTACAGCAGCGGCGCCGCGCTCTGATTGTTCCTCGACGCGTGCTCCCCGAACGGCTCCGAAATCTCCACGAACACCGGCGCCCCGGGGTGCAGCTTCCGCGCCGTCATGACGCACACCCGCGTCAGGTCCACCATCTGCTCCAGCGACAGCGTGAACCCCGCGTTGATGTTGATCCCGCCCGTCACCACCCACCGGTTCACCGTGCGGCGGTACCGCGTCACCACCCGCTTGGTGTGCTCGTACGCGAACTCGCGCAGCGTGTCATAGTCGTGGTTCCAGACGTGCAGCCACCGCGGGCACCCCCGTGGTGAGAGGTCAACCACCGGCCCCGCCGCCACCGGCACGTTCCCCGAACGCACCGCCCACTCGATCCACCGGTCCATCTTCGTGAAGTCATACCGCCCCTCGTCCGGCTCGATCCGGTTCCACCGCATCGGCACCTGCACGAAGTCCACCGCCCCCTGCAGGACCCGCTGCAAAGGCTCGGCGAACTGGTCCGCGTGCACCGCCACCCCGAACTGCGGACGATCGCCCGCCGCCAGCCGGCGCGACAGCGACCGCTCTGCCTCGCGCACCGCCAACTGCTCCCCGGCGTCCAGCGCCGTTAAGAGGCTCTCGTGCGCCACCCGGTCGCGCTCGGCCTCATCGCCGGCCACCAGCCCGCGCGTGAACTGCTCGCGGGCCTTGTCCAGCCCCGCCATGATCGGGTCATTCGCCGCCAGGTCGCTCCACGACCATTCTTCGAGCTTGTTCAGCAGCAGCATGATCCGCCGCCGCGCCAGTTCCTGCTCCAGCCCGTACATCTTGTCCCGGTCAGGCAACAGGCACGTCCGCAGGTTGAGCCGCCCCTGGCTCCCGCAGTCAACCGGCAGGCCGATCGCCGCCGCCCCCACGATCGACTTCCGGCACACCAGCGACCCCTTGGCCGGATCGATCGTCAGCATCCCCGGCACCGGCAGGTCCTCTTTCCCGATCACGTACCCGCCGCTCACCGAAGGCGCGCCGCCCCCGGACGCCCCCTCGGTCGAAACAAGTTTGCTGCCTTGAACGGCGAACGCCAGCATGCGATCAGGGTCCCGACGGGTAGGGTTCAACCAGAAAAACGGCGCACGCCACGGTCGCCAGTGACCCTGACAATACACGCCCGCCGACAACCGCGCCGAGCCCCCCTTCATGGCATTCCGCCCCGCCCGGTTTCGCCGGCCCCGTCGGTAGAATCACCCCATGAGCGCCCTCTCGGCCACCCACCTGCCCCTCCCCAACCGCCGACAGGGCAAGGTCCGTGATGTCTACGACCTCCCCGAGTCCGACGGCGGCCCCCCGGGCGGCGGCGTCCTCCTGGTCGCCTCCGACCGCATCTCCGCCTTCGACGTCATCATGCCCACGCCCATCACCGGCAAGGGCCGCCTCCTCACCCAGATTTCCTCCAGGTGGTTCGACCTCATCAAGCAGTGGGGGGTCATCGCCACCCACCTCGTCTCCACCGACACCAGCCGCCTCTCGTCCCTTCCCCTCGAACAGCGCGACACCCTCGCCGGGCGATCCATGATCTGCCGTCGTTGCCGCGTCGTCCCCATCGAGTGCGTCGTCCGCGGTTACCTCGACGGCTCCGGCTGGAACGAGTACCGCCAGACCGGCGCGGTCTGCGGCGTCAAACTGCCCGCCGGCCTCCGCCGCGCCGACCGCCTCCCCCAGCCCATCTTCACCCCCGCGACCAAGGAAGCCGTCGGCACCCACGACGAGAACATCCCCTTCGAGCGCGCCTGCGCCATCGCCGGCGAACGCCTCATGACCCGCCTCCGCGACGCCAGTATCGAGATCTACCGCCGCGCCCACGAATACGCCCTCTCCCGCGGCCTCATCCTCGCCGACACCAAGTTCGAGTTCGGCATCCCCGACGCCGAGCCAGACCCCATCCTCATCGACGAGGCCCTTACCCCCGATTCCTCCCGGTTCTGGGACGCCTCCAGGTGGTCCCCCGGCGGCGAGCAGGCCAGCTTCGACAAGCAGTTCCTCCGCGAGTATCTCAACCGCCTCGTCGATGAAGGCCGCTGGAACAAACAGGCCCCCGGCCCCGAACTCCCCCCCGACGTCGTCGAAGGCACCCGCCGCCGGTACCAGGACGCCCACGACCGCCTCTTCTCCAACTCAAACTGACCCCCGCGCCGCCCTCGCCAACCGATGCCCCCAGTCGCCGCCCAGCACATCGAGGACCTCGTCCGCCAGGCCGATGCCCTGTTCAATCAGGGCCGCCTCCGCGATGCGCAGCGCCTGCTCACCGACGCCGTCGCCCTCGCCCCGCGCAGCGCGAAGGCCCACGCCTACCTCGGCTGGGTCCTCCACCACCAGGGCGACCACCAGGCCGGCCTCGGCCACCTCAGGAAAGCCGTCACCCTCGACGGCACCCAGGCCGGCCTCCACCACATGCTCGGCATGGCCCTCCAGGTCTCCAGCCGCGCCGACGACGCCGCCAAGTCCTTCGAGCGCGCCATCGCCCTTCGTCCCGCGATGCCCGACCCCTACGGCGCCCTCGCCTCCGTCCACGAGCGCTCCAGCCGCCTCGACAAGGCCCGCGCCACCATCGAGCGCGGCCTCAAGGCCGTCCCCGCCGACGACCAGTTGAAGGCCATCCACTGCACCTACCGCCTCAACGATCAAGAGATCGAATCCGCGATCACCGACCTCCGCGCCCTCACCGCGCCCACCGTCAACCTCACCGCCCGCATCCGCGCCTGGCACACGCTCGGCATGGCCCTCGACAAGCGCAAGGACCCCGACGCCGCCTGGCACGCCTACACCCAGTGCAACACCCTCCGCCAGGAACTCCCGCAGGTCCGCTGGGCCCTCGCCAACGACACCATCTCTCCCCTCATCCGCCAGCAGTCGGCCACCACCCGCGCCCACGCCGAGCGCTGGCTCGCCACCGAGCCACAGGACGACCTCCCCTCGCCCGCGTTCCTCGTCGGCTTCCCCCGCTCCGGCACCACCATGCTCGAGCAGGTCCTCGGCGCACACCCCGGCGTCGTCGCCACCCCCGAGCGCGGCATGCTCATGCACCCGCTCGCCCGCTTCGAGCGCCTCATGGCCTCCCGCGGCGACTTCCTCTCCACCGCCGACTCGCTCACCCCCGCCGAACTCACCGAGATGCGCCGCGCCTACTGGGAATCCGCCCGCTTCGAGGTCCAAGGCCCCATCAACAACCGCCTCCTTGTCGACAAGTACCCCGTCCACATCGGCCGCCTCGCGCTCATCAACCGCCTCTTCCCCCGAGCCAAAGTCATCGTCGCCCTCCGCGACCCCCGCGACTGCTGCCTCAGCGCCTACACCCAGTACTTCGCCCACAACCCCGCCATGGTGAAATTCCTCCGCATCGACACCACCGCCCGCTTCTACGCCGACCTCCTGGGCCTCTACCTCGAACTCAAGGACCGCCTCACCACCCCGATCCTCACCACCCGTTACGAGGACACCGTCGAGGACCTCCCTTCCCACGCCGCCCGCATGCTCGAGTTCCTCGAACTCCCCTGGGACGACCGCGTCCTCACCCCCGAGCAGCACGCCCAGCGCCGCTACGTCAACACCCCCAGCCACAGCGCCGTGAACCAGAAGGTCAACACCCGCGCCCGCGGCCGCTGGAAGCCCTACCGCGCCCACCTCGAACCCATCCTCCCGGTGCTGGAGCCGTTCATCCAGCGCTTCGGCTACGAGCCTTCCGGCCCCGCGCCCTCCGCTCCAGCGCCCGCGAACGCCGCATGAACCAGCCGCCGCGACAGCGCTCCGTCATCGAACTCATCAACGAGGCGCTCCGCCTCCAGCACGCCGGCGCCTACGCGCAGTCCGAGCCGCTTCTCCGCGCCGCCCTCCAGGTGAACCCCCGCCACCCCGACGCCCTCTACGCGCTGGGCTGGGTCCTCGGCCAGATGTGCCGCGAAGCCGAGGGCCTCGAAGCCCTCCGCAAGGCCGCCGCCGCCGACCCCCGCCGCGCCCAGACCTGGCACGAGATCGGCATCCTGCACCAGAACGCCGGCGAACCCACGCCCGCCGTCGAGGCCTTCGAGCGCGCCATGTTCCTCAATCCGCGCCACGTCGAGTCCTTCTGCGCCTGCGCGCTGATGCTCGAACGCGACCGCAAGCCCGACAAGGCCCGCGCCGTCCTCCAGCGCGCCCTCAAGCACAACCCCGCCGACCCGCAGGTCCGCATGATGCTCGCCGCCATGGACGCCCGCGACAAGGCGACCGCCCCCGAGGCCGAGCGCGTCCTCCGCGAAGTCATCGCGTCCGCGCCGAACGACGACGTCAGGTTCCGCGCCCTCAGCGCCCTCAACGTCGCCCTCGAATCCCAGGCCCGCCACATCGAGGCCTTCGACGCCGCCGCCGAGTGCAACCGCATCCGCCGCACGCGGCCCAGCGTCAAGAACATGCTCGCCGCCTCCGACTGGGTCGTCTTTGAGACCGCCCGCTCCTACACCGCCGTCACCGCCGAGATGACCGCCCGCTGGGCCGCCCAGTCTTTCGACGACAATCTCCCGACCCCCGCATTCGTCGTCGGCTTCCCGCGCTCCGGCACCACCATGACCGAGAACGCCCTCGGCGCGCACCCCGCGATCGTCGCCCTCGACGAGCCGCCCACCGTCAACGACACCGAAACCGAAGCCCGCCGCCTCCTCGACCCGCAACGCAACCCCTCGCACCCGCACGACCCCGAGACCACCGTCCGACTGCTCGACCAGGCCACGCCCCAGCAGGTCGCCCACCTCCGGGCGTACTACTGGCAGCGCGTCGCCGAGGTCACCAAAGGCGCCCTCACCGCCGCCACCGCCGCCGCGAACCGCACCCTCCTCGTCGACAAGAACCCCTTCACCATCTACCGCCTCGCGCTCATGAACCGCCTGTTCCCGAAGGCCCGCGTCGTCTGCGTGATCCGCGACCCCCGCGACTGCTGCATCAGCGCCTTCACCCAGCTCTTCCGCGCCAACCCCGCGATGGTCCTCTTCACCGACCTCGACGACACCGCCCGCACCTACGCCGCGGTGATGGACCAGTGGCTCACCCTGCGCCCGCGCCTCTCGACGCCGATCCTGCAGGTGCGCTACGAGGACACCGTCGCCGACTTCCCCACCTACGCACGCCGCCTCATCGACTTCCTCGGCCTCGAGTGGAACGACGCCGTCCTCGCCTTCGAGGAAAGAGCCGCGAAGAAGTTCGTCTCCACCCCCAGCGCCCACGCCGTGACGAAAAAGGTCAACACCGCCGCCGTCGCCCGTTACAAGCGCTACGCGGATCGCCTCGACCCGATCCTCCCTCAACTCACCCGCTTCATCGCCGAGTTCGGCTACGAAGCCTGAACCGCCACCGCGCCTCCACGGCCCGCGAAGCGGGCCAGCGCCCGTTGCGCGCGGCGCAGCCGCTGGAAAGGCCCGCCCTCGCGCCGGCCCGCCCTTGAAACCGGCGGGCGACCAACCACCCAGCAGCGAACTACTCCACCTCCACCATCTGCACCACGCTGTCCGGGTCATTCAAGACCACGTACACACTCCCATCAGGCCCGCACACCACGTCCCGCACCCGCCCGATCCCGTGCAGCAGTTCCTCGCGCTCCACCGACCCGTCTTCCTTCACCCGCAGCCGGTCCACGTTCGTCCCCGACAGCCCGCCCGCCAGGAGGTCGCCCCCCCACTTCGCGAACGCCGGACCCCGCGCCACGTCCAGACCGCACGCCCCGATCGACGGCGTCCAGTGAAACGCCGGCATCGCGATCGCCGACTCGCCCCACGGCGTGCGGAACGGCTCCCCGCTGTAGTTGATCCCGAACGACACGATCGGCCAACCGTAGTTCTTCCCCTTCTCCACCAGGTTCACCTCGTCGCCGCCCCTCGGCCCGTGCTCGGTGTCCCACAGCCGCCCCCGCAGATCAAACGCCAACCCCTGCGGGTTGCGGTGCCCGTACGACCAGATGCTCGGGTACGCCCCTTCCTGACCCACGAACGGATTGTCCTTCGGCGCCTCGCCGTCGTCCCACAGGCGGTGCACCTTCCCGTTCGGGCGCTTCAGGTCCTGCGCCATCTCCATCCGCCCGCGCTCCCCGATCGGAAAGAACATCAGCCGCCGACCGTCCGCCTGCTTCTCCGTGAACACGATCCGGCAACCGAAGTGCAGGTCCGTCGGCAGAAAGTGCTCCGGCTTCGCGCGGAACAGCGTCTCCTGATCCGTCCACGACCACCCATCCCCATCCTTCTTGAGTTTCCCCCGCACGATCGTCGTCATCCCCGTGCTGCGCTTCCCGTCGAGGATCTCCTCGCTGTACGACAAATACACCCATCCGTTCGCCGCGTACTCCGGGTGAACC